>DAOM01000212.1 GCA_002501855.1 Candidatus Nitrosopolaris nunavutensis | reverse complement strand
CGTCGCCTTGGTGGGCCATTACCTCACCAACAGCCTGATCGGCCGCAGTCCAATCCAGGGGCCATGTAGATTTAAGCCATGATCCATTCCAGAAATCGTGACCTATCGTGGTTTATTCTCAGTTTCCCGAGATTATCCACGTCCCCTGGGCATGTTGACTACGTGTTACTGAGCCGTTCGCCACGCATTGCTACGTCGACTCGCATGGCTTAATCCCACTCTGATAGCAGTCGGGTCCGGCAGGATCAACCGGAGCCATTATGATTGTTAACTTAAAGAGTACGGCCGGACAACTTTTAGTATTGTGCGGGTCATGTGACCAATGTCGGATACAATTTCTATACAATTGAATCCCCATATTGTGAGCGCAACTGGAGGTCGGTGAATCATAGAATGGCACCATGACCAAAGTTCATCACCAACGCCGCCTTTAATGTTACGTTCTAGATTTAAGACAACAAATTCGAATATAAATCTTGTCTCGGAATATTTGTCATTCAATCTCACACAAAAATATAATAGCTCATTTTAACCTCCATTTTTAGTTATGTTAAATTCCGAACTTGGCGCTTCCTATGAAGATAAAACTCAGACCTCCAAAAGGCTCTTTCATAAAGCCACCAAAGTGTTCGCAGGTGGAATCAACCACAACATTCGCTTTTTCAAACCGTATCCATTCTTTTCAAAATGGGCTAAGGGCAAAAATCTCTGCGATGTAGATGACAACGAATACACCGACTATTGGATGGGACATTGGTCGCTAATCCTAGGCCACTCTCCTCGTACAGTTGCAAATGCACTGTCGCAACAGCTTAGAAATGGTACTTTGTACGGGACCGCAAACGCTATCTCCCTGGAGTTAGGGGAGTTAATTCAGAAACTCATGCCCGGTGCAGAGAATCTGCGTTTTTCAAGCACAGGTTCTGAGGCAACGATGTACGCCGTGCGTCTCGCAAGAGCAAAGAGCCATAAGCGTGTCATCGCAAAGATAATTGGCGGCTGGCATGGATTCAATACTACACTTATGCAGACGGTAAACTATCCGTTCCATAAACAGGAGGGAGCGGGTCTTGTTGCGGAAGAGGAACAATTTGTCGAATCATTACCTTTCAACAATCTCGACTCTTCTATAAAGATTCTTGAATCCGCTATCGACGATTTAGCATGCATCATTCTGGAACCCATGCTTGGAGGGGCAGGTTGCATTACTCCCGATCTAGGTTACATAAAGGGTTTGCAAGAATTCGCACAGAAAAACGATATCCTTCTAATACTGGATGAGATTGTCACCGGATTTAGATTATCCATTGGAGGAGCTTCACAGAAATACAATCTCAAACCCGATCTTTTTACACTGGGCAAAATTGTAGGCGGGGGAATGCCAATAGGAATTGTTTGCGGGAAGAAGGAGGTAATGTCGCTAGCAGACCCTGTCTTAATCAAAGAGAATCAGGCTAGATGCAATATAGGTGGAGGAACATATTCTTGTAATCCTATGTCTATGGCAGCAGGATTGGCAACCATCAATTATCTTAATAAAAATAGGGACGAGATCTATCAGAAGATAAATGATCTTGGCGCAAAAGCTAGGGCTGGTTTGGCCAAGATATTTAAAGAGGCCAACATCGACGTTCAAGTTACCGGGGAAGGGTCACTATTTTTGACTCACTTTCTAAATAACAAGGTTAGAAGTATAAGTAACGCTGCAGATGTGGCCATGTCTGATCTGGGACTACTCCACAGGTACCACCTGGGATTAATAGCGTTGCATCAAATTTTTTTTCTGCCGTTAAAAATGGGAGCAATATCCTCGGTGCACACCGAGGGCGATATTACTCATCTACTCGAGGCTACACGATTATTGGTGAACTCTGGGATACTATCTTCGGAGAAAGATTCCTAAACGGATTGGAACAACGGATGACGTCAAAAACGCCACACGATTTATACTAGACATTATATTATTCGACTACAGCAATAGAATTGTTTCGTTCCTTACAACCAAGTCTAATTGAAAAGATACCTTCTTTGATCAAACGCCCGAACATTCCAACGACTACTCGTGACGCTAACTGGCGAGCTTTGTCAGACTCGTTGGGTGATCGATCTAAGAATATGAAAATATGGGTAGAAGCATACGGCTGCACAGCGAGCATCGGAGATTCCGAAATGATAAGCGGGCTCTTGAAGGAGAGTGGTTATCAGTTAGGGAATAACGAAAGGGACAGTTTTCTGAGTATTATCGTAACATGTTCTGTAAAAGACGTAACCGAACACAAGATGCTTCACAGAGTAGGCCAATTAATGAAAACAGGAAAACCTTTGATAATAGCCGGTTGCCTTCCCAAGGCAAACAAGAAACTTCTAGAAACTACGTATCCTACAGCTTCCCTGCTTGGACCACACGCTATCAATCGCACAATAGATGTTGTAAAATCCACAATTTCTGGACGACGAGTAGTAGCTCTCGAGGATTCTGCGTCTGACAAAGTTAACCTACCTAGAGTACGAGTTAATCCTGTGACCAGCATAATAGAAATAGCCAGCGGATGCATGAGTGGATGCACATTCTGCCAGACGAAACTCGCAAAAGGGCAATTAAGAAGTTATCGCATAGGAGACATACTACGGCAATTTCGACACGATGTCAATGACGGTTGCAAAGAGATTTGGCTTACTTCAACCGACAACGGCTGTTATGGAAGAGATATCGGATCAAATCTGATTGAGCTCCTTGAATCGTGTATTAGCATAAATGGGGACTACAAAATTCGAATCGGGATGATGAATCCGATGTTTCTTACGAACATGACTAACAGGTTGGCAGAGCTCTTCGTAGAAAGCGACCGGATCTTCAAGTTTTTACATATTCCAGTCCAAAGCGGTAGCGACGTTATTCTTAGGAAAATGAAAAGAGGCCATACCGCGAAAATATTCGTTGACGCAGTCAAAACATTTAGGAGCAGAATTCCGGAGGTGACCATCGCTACTGACGTGATTGTTGGTTTCCCCTCTGAGAGTATGGAAGATTTCGAGAGAACTCTTGAGATAATAAAAGCTACCGAGCCCGACGTTGTCAATATCTCTAAATACAGTGCGAGACCTGGAACTGCGGCTGCAAAGTTTAAGAAGCTAAGTTCCCAGATTATAAAAGTCAGAAGTAAGCAGATGCATTTGCTGATTAATAATATCGCTCTGAAACGTAACGCATTATGGAAAGGGTGGGAAGGTGAAATAATTGTTGATCAATCAGATACTAGGTGGCTACGGGGGAGAAACTATGCATACAAGCCTATACATGTTACCCGCTCACCAGGCTTTCAGATTCAACTAGGCGACAGAATAAGTGTAAAAATCCAAGAGTTTTCTAGCCATATGTTGATAGGTTGATTAGATAATAATTGAGCCCAATAGCTCAAATTGTTGTTATTATGTAGACCACCAAAACTCTTAACTAATATCTGTGCTATCCGGATGAAGGGGAAGGGTTCTGGAAGATAACTTGGCCATTGAAAAACCTATTCTAGTAATAGGTATTGGCGGCGCAGGAAGCAGGATAGCCAGTGAGGCCTGCAAAGCAATCAATTCTGAATGTGTTTTGATAAGTAATGACACAAAGGACCTAGTCGGGAGTTCTAGCTCTATTCTGATTAACCCAAAATCCTGGGTAAATCCGTCTAGTTATAAGATAAGGTTCTATGCTCAAGATTCGGCAGTTAGAATAAGACCGGCGCTACGTGGTTTTAACACGGTGGTCGTGGTAGCAAACTTGGCTGGAAGGGGGGGTAGCGCGATTGCTCCGGTCGTTTGTAGGTTGGCAAAAGAAGAGTCTAATTCAAAAACTGTAGTGTCATTCGTCATAATGCCTTTCAAGTTTGAAAAAGATCGCGTCTTTCAAGCAGCGATCTCTCTTAAAAGAGTACGAGAAGCCTCTGACGCGACTATAGTAATTGACAACGAGGCTTTTCTAGACAATAATCCAGAATTATCAGCCGAAGAATGTTATCAAATCACAAATAGAGCTCTTTCTGAGACTATTGGTCTAATTTGCAGCGGCACTTACACCTATAGCGACTTGAGTTTACTATGTACCAGCAATAATATTGGCGGAGCAGAATTTTCTGCCAAGGATTCTGTTGCTATGTTATACCAGAACGCATATGCCGGCTCGGTCAAGAGTGCCATGTTATATGTCATGGGTGGGAAGAACGTTCCTCTCGGCCTTTTAAATTCGCTTTTTAATACGTTACAAGAAATCTTTAAGGATGACGGAAATGCAGGAGTTGCAATTGCAGAATCAAACTCCGACAAAACAACAGTTCATCTTCTAGCATCCTTCGACGAAACAACAAGATTTGACGCTTACGATCCTCTTTCCCGAATCATCCCGAATAGAAATGTTTTAGACTGGGATGATATGGATTGCTCTCCCGATATAGAAATGGCAATTACGAATCTCGAGTAAGAAATAATTTCGATCCAAGAGAAATCACGTTTGGTTTGTTAGTGTGTGATTTGACCGCAGGATCCAATTGCTTGAGCGAATCACAAGTTGATTATTGAAAGGGATGATTCAGAGTATTCTATTTTATTTGGAAGCCTCAAGTCCCTCTGTTTTCGTTTTCAACTCAGGTGATTTCTTTTCTTCCGGTCCTATTTTATTTAGCTCATTCTTCGTCGCCTCATCATAAAGAGAGACCACGACCGTCCCGTCTTCATCTTTGACCAGCTTAAGCCGAACCTTTCTTGGAGGATTTGTTTTACCTCTCTTCCAAATCTGCCTATTCAGATCTTGATCAAGTTTCACTTCATCGCTCTTCATACTTTTTTTTGCAAATTCCCTAATCATGTTTATGACTCGATCCGTCCTTCTATAACGGGGGGTTATCCATGCTTTTCCCAGGTTTACGGTTTCGATACGAGTTACACTTTCTTCAGAAGACAATTTCGCTAACAAACTCCTCTCAAAGGCTACCCGACGTTTACATCAGTTCTGCGCCACATGCGACGTTTAGGATTAGTCCTTACGTGGCGATGTGTTCTAATTATTACCCACGCAGGGACCGCTTTGTTTTGCATTGTACGTTTCATTAGCCTCATTTTCAAGGCCGTCTTTTTTCGGGCAGCCATATAACCGAAGAAATCAGTGATCCTATTTTTAAGTGTTGATTTCTAAGGATTATCTGTCTTAATTGGTTTCATACAAAATAGAGTCTACTCTTCAGGTTACACTTAGTCCGTAACAACTGGTTTAGATCCTAAATCGGTTATTATTCTAGCGCACAGATCGGTAGCGATGGTTAACGTCATTTTGAGTAAATAACACGTGTTTTCAGGATAAGAACAAGATAGTTGAAGCCTAGTTGTATCTGTTATTCTACTAACACCGATTCGAACAGTGTCGATCAAAAAAACATGTACAGAAGAAAGCGGTTGGAATTACGATAATCAGTACATGAGATCTTGAGATGAAATCTTAAGCGCTAAACGTCGTCGATAACTAATCCTCGCCTTTCATTTGTTTTCTTGATTTGAAAATTGGTTTTATCCCAAGTGCAGAATAATCTCCTGTTGAGCACGTAAAACACAGCTCTTCCTTGGGAATGCCTATGGCCTTTGCTAAGTTTGTTGTACTGTTATATGCTACGTAATCTGCCCCTATTATTTTCGATATCTTATCTCCTGCCTCGGTACCTGACAGATCATTACTTGCATGTCTAAACGCTAAAAGTTCTTCTTGCGATGGAAAGTCAATGCCTGCATAGCAAGGATAGCTAATTGGAGGATATGTTATTATCATGCTAATTCGTTTAGCACCAGCTGCGCGTAATGTCCGAATTATGGACATCGAGCTGTTACCCCTAACAATGCTATCGTCTACAACAACAATGTTTTTCCCATCAATCACCTCGCGAATAGGAATAATACCCTTATTAATCTCAATCCTACTTTCTTGATGAGGTTCTATGAAGCTGCGCATTGAACCTCTTCTACTGTATCTATCTTTGAGTAATCCCTCTTCGAAAGGTTTGCCTATCTCAAGTGCATATCCCAACGCCGCTGGTCTCGCGGAATCCGGCACCGGGATGACAACATCAGCATCGTGAACTGGGAATTGTTTAGCAAGGAACTTCCCAATCCTTCTCCTTGCTGCATACACATTCACACCTTCCATAATGCTGCTAGGATGGGCGAAGTATGTGTATTCAAATGCACAATGAGAATGTGGCATGTCTACAGAAAATTGTTCAGATTCAATCCCTGATAGGCTCATTTTCATAATTTCACCAGGCACGACGTCCCGTTTAAGTTGTGCTCCGATCGCAGAGAAAGCACAAGACTCTGACGCAACAACATAGGTATTGGTCTCTTTATGATATCCCATAACAAGTGGGCGGAAGCCTTTTGGATCCCGCGCTGCATACACACATCCGGAATCAGTCAAAAAGGTAAAACAGAACGAGCCAACCATCTCATCTCTTAAGGTAGAGACAGCCTCAGTAAAGTTACCATTTTCAGTTGTATGCATAACAAGACGCTGCGCTGCGACCAAGGTATCGCTCATAGTTTGCGGAGTGAAAGTACATCCACCTACCATGGATGACAGTTCCTCTACATTCGCTATCGTGCCATTGTGCGCTACACACAAATCTTTTACCTTTAAGGGTTGAGCATTTTGTAATGTGCTCTTACCAAAAGTAGAATAACGAACATGCCCAATCGCCGCATGCGACTTGTACTTCTTAACTAATGTCTGAAACTCCGCTGCTGCCGCGGAGACTAGTCCAAGTTTTTTTAGCGGCATCCTGTTTGGAACTGCAAGGCCCCAGGACTCCTGGCCCCTGTGTTGAAGTGCACGGAGAGAATCTATGACGAACGGTATAACGTTAGAACCGTTCAGCGAGAATGCCCCTACTACTCCACAATTTTCGTGAACCATTTTTGCTCAATATCTAAATATTTCCGATGGATACCCCTAATCGTCAATATATTAAGTTTAGAACGTTTGTACACTTTCAGTTATTAGACGCAGCAATACCCTAAAAAACATTCTTGTTACACACTTTATTGCGTCAAGCGCTAAAGCAATTTCAAGCGGCTCGTCACCCTGTCTATCAGCTCGGTAGGTGCTGGTCCTATCCCTATACACGTAGTGGTTCCCGCAGGAATTTGTGTGAGACCCCTGTCTTCCACTTGAACTACTATCAAAGACAGGGTCTCGGCAACCTTACGCAATGAAGTCAGCTCTTCAACAGTTTGCACCTTTACCACGACTTTTGCCTGACCCGATTCGAACCACCTCTGAAACCAGGCCGGATTAAACTGCTTCGTTCTTTCAGCTCCGAGGACCGCTGCATGAGCTACCTGCGCGGCCGTCTTACCAATACCCATCCGAAGATCCCTCCTAACGACGATTACCTGTTTGTAAATCACAGGTATATACTTTAATTAACAGACTAAGAAATAGATTGCCTATCTGTTATTTTGTCAGATTATTTTGATGTAATAATCGCAGGGGGTAGCATATCCGGCCTATTAGCAGCACGCGAAATTGCTGCTCCAGGAGGTAGATCTGTTGCTGTCTTTGAAGAAGATCCTGAAATCGGAACACCGCAACATTGCGGCGGTTTAGTTAGTATCGACGGCCTAAAAAATCTTGGTATGGTACCTGCAGCCAATGCGATTGAAAGTAGAATCAAAGAGGCAAAAATTTTTTCTCCTTCGCATTCTTTCATTCTTAATACCGAAGCCCAAAAAGTGATTGCCCTCGACCGGCGTCTCTTGGATAAACAGGCGGCTCTTCAAGCACAAAGACTGGGGGCAGAGATAAGGACAAGATGTTCCGTTCGTTCTGTTTCTGAAAGTAAACCGACTCTAGATCATAATCAGGCAGATTTTAGTCAAATTGTAAAAACCTCTGAAGGTGATTTTACTTGCAAATTCTTTATTGATGCAAGAGGGGTGGCATCAGTAATTCGGAGCAAACGTGAGGGTATACTTCAATCCGCACAATATGAAGTATACGCTTCGTGGATAGAGAGAGAGACTGTCGAGGTTCAATTTGACAGTCATAAGTATCCGGGTTTTTTCGGATGGATTATTCCGACTGGAGAAGGTACTGGAAAAGTAGGAGTAGCCGGAAAAGGGATCAATGCGGCAGTTGCCTTGAAATCATATATGGATAGTAAAGGGGAGAAGTATTCAGTTATTCGTAAGGTATATGCGCCGATTTGGGTCTCCGGTCCGATTGAGAATTTTATTAGTGCTCGACGAACAATAATTATTGGGGACGCAGCGGGCCAAACAAAACCGACAACGGCGGGCGGGATTTATACATGCGGGATGGGAGGAATTCTTGCCGGTAGGGCGATATCGAAGGCATATGAAGAAAACGACATTAATAAGCTATGGGATTACCAGAAAAGCTGGCTCGCTATTTTCGGAGGCGAGTTTGACAAGATGCTTCTCGCAAGACGAATATTGGAACGAGTTGATAATAAGACGCTAGACGAATTATTTCTTAGTGTTTCTGAATCGAAGCTTCAAGAAATATCCAGAGTACGGGAATTCGATTTTCATACCGCTGCTTTGACAAAAATATTTGGATCAAGGCATGGAGTAAAGATAATGAAAGCAATACTAGGTAACGAAATTAGGCGATTATTAAGCTAAGGAAGATATAAATTCGGTTATCAACCTTCGAGGTTACGTGTCCCAGCCGTTACAGCTTCCTGTTTGTACTTCTTGTAGTAGACCTATAATGCCTAACGACGAGTGCGTCAAATACTACTGTCCTAACTGTGGATATGTTCTAATTTGGAGATGTGAAAGTTGCCGAGAATTTGCCAGAAATTATAAATGCGTAGGGTGTGGATTCGAAGGTCCGTAGATATGACCCGTCTTGTTGCAAGAATCAGGATCCTCCCAGCCGAAGCTGATTCTGACCTAGAGGATGTGGTTCAGCGCTTAAAGACCGTAATTCCCGATGGTATCCAAATGATGGCCCATGCAAAAGAACCGATTGCATTTGGCTTGGAGGCAATTGTCGGAGATTTTCTTATTGAAGACCAAGCAGGTCAGATGGATAGACTAGAAGAGCTCATAAAAAATACAGAGGGTGTTGGCGAGATCGACGTGATAAACATAAGCAGACAATCTGTAAAAATGAAGTCCAAGTTTTGAGATGGAGCTCAAAGCTGAAATTTGAAAAAATCTCGTGGAAGAAGCAACGATGCAAGTGACGAATCTTCCCCAAAATTACACCTTCGTGTCTTAGAAGCTAAACACCGGGACTTAGGAAAACGTAGGGCGCGTATTGATTCGAATTCGATGCGCAGAATGGGCATTGAACCCGGCGAAGTCATAGAATTAGTAGGCAAACGTAAGACCGCTGTGACGGCTTGGCCGAGCGTTCAGGAGCAGAGCGAGATTGATATTATCAGGATCGACGGTCAGACGAGAAAGAATGCAGGAGTAGCTTTGAATGATCTATTGTCAGTACACAAGGCAAAATCAAAATCTGCAAAAGCGGTAGGTCTGATGCCTCTCGGGAGCAGTACTGTTTCTTTTGATAGGGAATTCTGTGAATTTGTAAAGAATAGACTCAGAGGGTTCCCCGTAACTGAGGGAGACGAGATATCTGTAGTAATTCTGGGGAATCCTATGGATTTTCGTATAGAAAAAATAACACCTAGATCTACCGTCAAGATTGAAAGATCCACGAAGCTGAATATAATGGCAGAGAGATCTCTTGACAAGAAGCCGCGAGTGACTTATGAAGAGGTTGGCGGTCTAACGGAACAAATCAAGCGTCTCCGAGAAATTGTCGAACTACCTTTGCGACAACCAGAGATATTTGCAAGACTAGGTATTGAACCTCATAACGGAATACTGATGTACGGTTCTCCTGGCTGTGGGAAAACTTTGATTGCTAAGGCACTGGCTTCAGAATCCGAAGCGAATTTCTTTATTATCAATGGCCCCGAAATTGTAAACAAGTACTACGGTGAAACGGAAGCTAGGCTACGAGACATTTTTAAAGAAGCAAGAGATGCGTCACCAAGTATTGTTTTTATCGATGAAATCGACGCCATCGCTCCAAAGAGAGAGGAGGCATTTGGCGACGTCGAGAAAAGAGTTGTGGCACAATTGCTTTCCTTAATGGATGGTATGTCTGAACGTGGTAATGTAATAGTATTAGGTGCTACAAATAGACCCGAAAGTATAGATCCTGCTTTGAGGCGTCCAGGTAGATTTGATAGAGAGATAGAAGTGGGGGTGCCCAATGTGGAAGGCAGACTAGAAATACTTCAAATTCACACAAGAGGAATGCCACTTTCCCAAGATATCGACCTTCAGGCTTTGGCAAAGGAGCTTCATGGGTATACTGGTGCAGATATAAAAGCCCTCTGCAGAGAAGCTGCCATGAAAGCGTTGCGGCGCTACCTACCGGACATAGAATTACAAGAAGAGAAGGTCTCGCCAAGCATGTTGGAGATAATGGATATCAGGAATAAAGATTTCAAAGACGGAATGAAAGAAATCATTCCAACAGCAATGAGAGAATTTTACGTAGAGGCTGCAGCAGTCAGGTGGGAGGACGTAGGCGGACTATATGACGCCAAACGTACCTTATATTATAACCTCATCACAGCCATTAAAGTCCCGGAAAATTTCATCAAGATGGGCGTCAAACCCCCTAGAGGAGCCTTATTATTTGGCGCTCCTGGCTGCGGTAAGAGCTTAATTGCAAGGGCCTTGGCAACCGAGAGCAGCGCGAACATAATAATGGTGAGGGGTCCTGAAGTATTGTCTAAGTGGGTTGGAGAATCAGAAAAAGCAGTCCGTGAAATATTTAGGAAAGCAAAAGCTTCTTCGCCTTGTGTAGTAGTTTTTGATGAGCTGGATTCGCTCGCTAGACCCCGTGGTGGGGATGATTTATCAGGTAATGAGAGGGTATTGTCCCAGCTTCTGACAGAGATGGACGATTCAGGGAGTGCAGGCGTTATAGTAATCGGAATTACAAATAGGCCCGATCTAATAGACACGTCACTTCTGAGACCTGGAAGATTAGACTTGATATTGTTCATTGGAGCACCGGATGAGAAGGCACGGCTCGAAATAATAAAAATTTTGACGGCTTCAATGCCACTTGCAAATGACGTTAGCATGGAGAATATATCTCAATCTACAAAAGG
>DAOM01000316.1 GCA_002501855.1 Candidatus Nitrosopolaris nunavutensis | reverse complement strand
GTTGTTGTTCAGATACTAATTTGTCAAATGCCTCATGATAACTCTTTAGACAGTCCTCGCCATCATAAGTAAGCAAAACTTCATGATTTCTGTTTTCCAATGCAATCCTATATTGCATAGCAATATTGTAATCGTCTTCTGCAATCAGAATTTTCATAATATCATATTAGATTCTCAGTAGCATAATTTTAATTTTCATGATTTTAACGTCACTATTTGCTTAAAAGCAAACGATGATATCAATCAAAGAAGGTAGCACTATAATAGATCAAGTGATAGGCAATCAAAAAATTCACTTTCTACAGAACTATTACTGTTATTATTGTGGTTCTGGTGTCTGTACGCTAAAGCCTGTTGGTTAGTGATTTCTTGTATTCGAGCCACTCACTTAACCAATTAAGAGACTTTGCCTCTTCTAACCATATTTCAAGCCATGAAAATCGGTTTATTTCTGATTTAGAAATCTCATCGCTTTTAATAAGCCGATTAAATCTTGCTCTTTCTTGAAGGCCGCCTTCAATCTTATCTAATTCACCAAGACACTCAAGTTTTACTTCGGACTCTTCAACACCTATTCCAAACTTGAGGAAATATTCATTAAATTCATTGATATGAAAAACTATACTCTTATAATCCTTGATCCAAACTAGACGACGTACTGCCACACGTGGTTTGCCGTAAAATATCAGATTTTTTATAAAATTTGTTGCAGTTATGTTGAATGCATTCTTAAGTTCTATCTCTGAAGCATTTCCAAACAGCTCATTCATAATAGCTATGCTTTTGTCAAAAAGGATGGAATAGTGTTCAAAGTCTATAACTGCCTCGTCTCGGTAGTCCTTCGAACGCAAACTCAGGCCAAGAAGAGTAAAGATTAACTTCTCCATGGCACACCGATTGCCTATGGGACTAGGGTCGTAGTGCGAAAGAAACCCTTTGAAATAGATTGCATTCCATCTATCAATTGTTATTAGAGTAGAATTCAGTGCGCTTGCGTATGCCTTCACAAAATTTTCTGATATATTAGACATTCTGTTGCCTTCAGGAACTTCTATTTCGAATAGCTTGGGATTAACGCCTTTCGACTCAGATAAAATATATTTTATTTTTATTATTACATCTCCCAATGACTCCACAATTTCTTGATTTTTGAATCTATATACTACATACCCAGTATTTTCTAATGCACGCTGCCTTATTCTATCATTTTTTTTAATTTTCAGATCTTCATGAACTGGACCATCAACTTCAATGATGACTCTATTGTTAACTAGAAGATCAGGAGTATAAAAATTACAGCTTGTATACCAGATTTCAGGTTCTAATGTAATTTCTATGCCCAGCGAGTAAAGTGTCCTGGCTAACTGAACTGCATACCTTGTAGGTTCTGATCTTTTTATCATTGATTTATTATCGACATTACAATAACTGTCATTATGGTGGATGTTATAACTCGCACATTTTTGGCAATACTTTTGGTAAGGAAAAGTCTTGTTGTAACATTTTTCACATAATCGCTGTCGTTCCTCAGCCAAGGGTTTAGTTCCCATAAGCATACATTTACTAAAATATGTTATTACATCTCATATCATGTCTGATATTCTAAAAAAGCTCGATAGGCGAACTAATGTTTCAGGTTGGAAAGACGTATTGGCGGATTATAGCCATGCGCAGGTTCCGTGACATCGAACTAGTGCCCTCTGTGATTTCATTTCTGTCTACACACGAATACGATACATAATGTAGTGTATTTCTTCTATGTCAAGGATTCACTTTACTTTTATTATTGCCTGAGATTCTCTTATAATATAAGAATGATAATTCTACTACTAAACTTAAATTCGCGTTTACCAAAATTATTGTGCTTTTCTGTTGGGGCAGTAATTCTAACTCTACTTACCTCGACGCTTGTGATAAACGGGGTATACGCCCAAATTTTTCCGAATACTCAACATTCTGCTGTCCCTAACAATTCAATAGTACAACAACAACAACAACACCAACCAAGTCAGAAGATACATGTCGTAAAAATCACCTCACCTGCAAAAGCGCAACAAGTAGCCGCTGGCAAGAACCTCGTAGTTTCTGGAACATCCGTCGATAACACAACTTCTGACTGTAATGTTTCAGTTATTGTGAATGGTGTTAAACCATACCATCTCGCTTTTGCCAACGTTGATGCAGGACACAAAGACTATTCAAAGTGGAACTTTACCCTCACACCTGCATATACTATTGTTAAACAAGGACAAAATAAAATAACTGCTAAATTCTCATGCACCAACGATCCAACTTTGATTGCACATAGTAGTGTTAATGTAACAGGCGTCGTAGGTACTGTTCTTACTCCCATCGCAAACCATCAAGGACAACAAAATGCAGGCAAGAATTCAACGACGCCAAATGTAAACACTACTTCTACCGGTAATGCAATTTCTTCAATTACTTCTTCCTCCTCCCATCCATCGAACGTTGCTAACACTAATAATAAAACTAATAGCAATAGCACGATGTCAGTCTCCATTCATCTAGCCAACAAGTCTGTTCACCCAGGCGATAAACAGAGTGTAGTAATCAAAGTTACTGACGCAAATTCGACTTCTCCAGTAGTAGGCGCTTCTGTATTAGGAAGGGTTACAGACCCATCAGGGGGATCATTCAAAAAGTTAGCGGGAACAACAGATAATACTGGCAAGTCCTCATATTCCTGGACAGTTAGTCAAGGCGACACAACTGGTAAGTACAAAACAATAATAGAAGTAGCTGCACATGGATACAAGAATAACACAGCATCAAAAACGTTTCTAATAATCCCTGTTACAACTACTTCCACCAGTAACAATAATCTTAACCACCTACTCTCTCCTAATGCTAATAATAGTAACAATAATCATCAGAATTCTCCATCGACGATAATTCCGATCCCGCACATTCGCATTCCAACAATCAAAGTACCGTTTCACTTACCTTTTCAATAGAAACCTGTAAACAGTCGCCGATGAGAGGACCTACGTTAACATGACTTACTCCTACTCCTTCATCGGAGTAAATACACTTCGACTGATTAGTGGTAAATAATAGCCCATGAAGTGCCGGTATGTTTGCGGCAAGCAACGAACGTTTACAACAATTCAACTTTGAACATCCTTCATGATTGTCTGTCATATCTATTTCTCCCCATCCTGTGGCTGACCCGCTAATAACTGAACTCCTTTTTCACCCAATACACCGTATATCGCCCATTTCTTCAGGGCCTCACAAACAGAAAAGAAGATATGTAATGAAATAACGAATGGTAGAAGATACTTGATTAGTGTAATACGATCATTATTATGTAAATGTTGTCATAATATACCTTGTCTTGTCGAATCGCTCAGATGAAGACGTGCATTTTCGGCAATATCCGAGCATTTTAGATGAGCTAGGATATTTTCAGATTTCTTGTAAAGCTGAGCAGATTCTTCATAACGCAGCCAATAATTCCATTGCGTTGCTTGGTGAAAAGGCTTCCAAAGATTTGCTAGATCATATTTGTTCTATCAGTGGATTCTCAGAAGCAGAATTACTTACGAATTATGACTTATTTGAAAAGTCATTATACAAAGTACTCGGAAAGGGAGCAGAAGTAATTCTTTGTAGTCTTAAAAGAGAATTGCTGATACAGGTTGTAATGATAGATCCGAATATTACTATCGGCGAGATTCGTAATCCACGACTAAAAGTCGGTGATATTCTAAAACGTATTCAAGTTGTTGACGCAGTTGAATTTGTTCATAAAATTCCCTCACATAGTCATATCGCCTTTCTCTACACAAATGATAATTCTAAGATAAAATGTTAGCTGCATTTTTTGATACGATGATAAATGGCAACGCTTCAAGAGGCCTTTTTTCACTTAAAAAACCAGCTAACGATTATTTTAGTTGCAGTAACAATATTATGCTATATGAAGAGCTCTTACAGGAGCCTCGAGATTATGAAGTCGTGGCAAGGAGAGTAGCAGATTGGATAGCCAAATTGAATTCATCGGGTAAGTCACGACAAAATAATACTAATAGCCCAACTAGGATTGCATGCGAGGATGCGATGTGGTGGTTTCGAAATGGTTTTGCTGGTTACATTTTGTGCATTGAAAAATCAATGGGTAGATATCTGCAAGAACCCAGGTGCTGCAAATTTCCTGTTTAGCATCATGCTTACAATATTCAGGGAGTTGATAGAAAAATTACAACTAATGGCTACATTTCTTGGATTTTACCCAATACGCCTTTATAATCTATCCTCTCATTTCCTGAGAGATCAAGCATGTTAACATCCAAGCTAGCTATCTTAGAGGCTATTTCCGATAATAGAGCATCGAATATTCTTAAAAGTATCGCTTCAGCAGACTCGAATAGCGATATTCTCATAACTGAATTGAAACTTACGAGAAAGCAGTACTATTCAAGGATGTCCGGCCTCATAAAAGCTGGTTTAGTCAAAAGACAAAGAGGCAAATATCTTCTTACTGCATTTGGTAAGGTAATTTATAGCGCCCAGACGAGTCTTGAAGCAAAAATAGAAATTGCACTCAACAATTACTGGAAACTGAAGGCAATCGATTCATTGGAGATGCCTTCAAGGGAAGAAAACGACAAGGTTATTTCTATGTTAATCGACAACCAAGAAATTAAAGACGTTCTAATCAAGGATTTGTTATCTACAGACGCAGTAAAAGAGAAAACTCGGGATTTGGAGCGTACATTGGTAACGGTACCAAATTTCCTTTAATCCGATAATGGCTTTGTAATAATGCTTCTCTAGTTGTGACTTGAGAAAGACCGGCCAAGATATACCGCAGGAGCGCCAATTTCGATTTGATTGTAAATCGTGAATATTTTATGCTTTTAATATTTTATGTTGTGCCCGCAACGGCATCTTGCTAAGAATACTTCATTTCTCAACGCATCCTCTTCCTAAAACTTGCCTTCTGTAATTTCATTAGGGTTAATTATGCTATATCTAACAAACAAAAAACGTCCTGCTAATCGTAAATACGGAAATATCTAGTAACAACATATGGAAATGGTAAAAAGAAAAACATCAGCTACATAGGAAAAAAACATTACTCCGACTCTTATCGCGGTATATCTGCTCATAATTCTCCAGATATGAATTAATAACATTGTCCGAACTAGAAGGAAGCTTGAATGTGATTTCTGGCAACAAAGTAAATACTGCAAAACGAAATCGTGATGGCGATGTCGATACAGCAAAGAACCAGAATTCAAAGTTCATAGCAGGGGTTATAAAACTAATATCTGATGACAAAACCCGGCTTATTTTTAACACTATCTTTCTTGAAAGTGGAGACAGTAGCGAGAATCTCAGAACTCGATTGAAACTTACCAAAAAGCAATACTATTCAAGAATATCTCGCCTCGTAAAAGCTGGTTTGGTGAAAAGACAAAAAGGGAGGTATTTTGTTACAGCATTTGGCAGGGTGATCTTTGATTCTTACAGATTGCTTGGAACTGCTCTCAAGAACTATTGGAAACTTAAAGCAATCGATTCTCTTGGAGTAGCAAATGATAGTAAGATGCCAAAAGAACAACGTAATAAGATAATAGAAGAGCTAATTGATAATCGACAACTCAAAGATATCTCACTTTCGACAAAGTTCTAAAGGGTGATGTTGTAACCTTCGTTTAGGTCAATTTAGTGACACGAAGCTTTCACAATCCTTATGGTAGAGTCAAAACATAGAAAACTTCACAATCATTTATCTTATTC
>DAOM01000088.1:11987-14813 GCA_002501855.1 Candidatus Nitrosopolaris nunavutensis | reverse complement strand
GGAAGACATGAGCGTGTTAGGTATCTAGCTGTGCCTGTAACAATAGCGCACCTCATATGGGATGTACTTTTACTTGCATTTTTTAGTAAAGTCGGACTGAAATTCGTTCCATAACGTTAATTCGCGTAATTTGTAAGCGGTTGTACCATCAAAAAATGGGATGAAGCCGTCGATGGTGATGATTAGGAGGATGCTGACTCATCGTCTATTATATTTTCCTCATATATTTCCCTTATCGTACCAATCCCGCCGTACGAAACTGTAGTGTATACATATAATTCGGAATATATGTATAGTTGCCGTGCCGGAGAATTTGGTTCATTGCTATTAAGTGGATTCTGTGATGATCCTTTAGCAGCAGTAGCGTAGATATCAAAATTCAGCAGTTACGAGGTTAACTAGTATATCAATTAATAAAACATGACATGATAATAGCCATTAAAATGGTATCGGCAAATTATTCTCAGAAAGGTAAGCGCCCTGATGAATCCAAATCAGAGACAACTATTATAATGCTCCCTTCAGATGCGAATCCAAAAGGTAATGTTTTTGGTGGTGTAATACTAAAACATCTAGATCTTATTGCAGGTCTTGTTGCCAAACGACACGCAGGACATGCTAACATAGTCACTGCAAGTATTGATAGGATGACATTTTTAAAACCCGTGTACATTGGTAATGCATTGATACTTTCTGCACGGCTTAATTATGTAAAAAGATCCTCTATGGAGGTTGAAGTTATAATAGAGGCAGAAGATCTTGACATCGGCGAGCGAGTTCTAACTGGCACTGCATTTGTTACTGTAGTTGCCTTGGACGAACATCGAAAACCAATTGAAGTTATTCCCTTAATCTTGAACACAGATGAAGATAAAAAAAGATTTCATGAAGGTGAATCTAGAATGATGACCAGACTAAAAGGAGTAGGCAGAGCGGTCACCTAGCATCTCCTCCTGCTGTGTCTGATAGACACCACCTAGAATATCTAAATTATTACTATTAGGTAACACAATCATATTGGTACTGGAGGTACCCATACCCGCAAAAGAGATCCTGATCCTGAGGGATTCGAACAACTCGATAAAGAGATCCCATGGGCACTCGACAAACAATATAATCTGGAGAGAGTCTGTATATCGGCTTTATTTCCCATTCTGGATTTAGGCCGCCAAATTCTGATAGTACTACAATACCGATAGATTTACCTGCAAGTTTTAGAGTTGTAAGTGTATAGAGTATTGGCATATTCTGGGGACTCGTAGGTATAATTCTAGGCTCATTTTGGGACAAACTTAAACCACAAGAAACTAGCAAAATTGCGCGAACGCACAAGTAACTATCACAAAACCAAGAAAAGTACTAGAAAAAGATCTACCATTCCAATAAAAAAACTGATAAAGCTAAAAGTACAAAGATTGTGGGTTTTATAGCTGACATCACGTTATATCACCTGGTAGCCATATGTCTACTAGTTGTCCTTTAGTTGTTTCAAAATCTATATCCGACCAACCACCTATCTGCAGATTGAGATGTGCCAATGAGCAGGTGGGGAGTAGATGAATTTCACTAGTTAGGAGTTCTAGTAATTCTTCGATGCCAGGATTGTGACCAACTACCAGCACTCTCCTCTGGCCATTGGGTAGGCCACTAAGGAGTTGAAGATATGTTTCAGGTCCAGCTGCATAAAGAGATCGATTCAAAGTAACCTCTCCTTTATACCCGCAGGCCTTGACTACTGATTCAACCGTGGCAGAAGCTCTCATCGCAGTTGAGCTTAATATAGCATCAGGAATGAGTTTTTCTTTCTGAAGAATCTTTCCAATGCGTGGTGCATCATTTTTACCGCGTTTGTTGAGGGGTATATCATGATCATTCAACTCTGGATACTTCCAACTTGATTTGGCATGACGAAGGATAAGTAACGATTTCACAATGCTGCTTTTAACGGTGTTACCTAATATTTCTAATTCCCGAACAAACAATAAGATTTGATACATTTTGAAATATATTAGTCGGGCGTGATTTCTAGATAATTTGAAATACTGGGCACGAAAGAAAACATAATTTGTTTCAGAATATTGCTGAAGTCAAGAGAATGACTGAGTGTTTTCCCATCTATCCCTTGGTTCCTTCCTAACCTGAACATTTGATAAAGCCGTTAGAAATATCCTCAAGCTAATTTTAGAAGGAGAATAGACCAAAAGACCACACTACTATCATTGGCCCGCGGACCCCGGAATACAACCAAGCGCTCGTTAAAAGCATCAGTGGTTCTACTTGCGGTTTATTAATTTATATTATTCTATATGCAATAGGATATATTCACGTTGTGATTCCCACATGGTTGCACGCGTGCCCGTTCCCGGTACAAATGATATCATCTGTGGGGCTGCTGTCACAACGTGAATACTTTTCAAATTGAATTAAATTAGAATTTCTACTTTACATCGTACACTATCGAAGTGCGAGTCCACTAACCAAGAAATAAGCTGATTACAACAGAAAAAGACCAAATCCATGCATAAATTCGATTAAGTCGGGTCCGAAACTGTCCAACCATCCAAAAAAATCATAAAGTTGAAGAAACCGCAGTATTTACATTACACTATGAAAAAAAGGAGTGAGGATTCTTGTCAGCCGGGTGCTTAATAGCTGCATTTTTGCGATGACTTATCCATGCATCCAGAGATGTACCTCACAGAAGTAATTATGTGTTCTAGCCTTTTGAAAAGTAAGAGCGAGATAATTCTTGTTCTTGTCCTTTCGGGGGAGTAACGAGCATGAATTAAGATACACTTCGCTACCAGTCATAGACCTGTCTCTTAT
>DAOM01000088.1:4863-11789 GCA_002501855.1 Candidatus Nitrosopolaris nunavutensis | reverse complement strand
TATAAGAGACAGGTCATAGACTGCATTTGGCGCGAAGTGTATCAGAGTGCCAGCCGAATTGGTTACAGCAGGTAATATGATCTTGCATTAATTGCTATTAGACATTATTTTTCCCAGCCACATTGAGTGGTTCATTATTGGAACTTGGCGGTAGAGGCATAAATTGGGTCGAATTTGGACACGGTGAAACTAGGTTCAGCAGCTGCTACAAAATATCTATACTCTCAGACTTAGTAAACAGAGGTTGCAAAAATGTTTGGTGTTACAGATCGAGAGGTAAACGAATTAGCTGTGGTAGTAGCTCAAAGCGCTTTTGGAGTAATGACTTGCATGTACAGAATTACGATTACAAAGATCTTGAACAGATAGGGGAACATATGTAAAACAAAATAGCATTGTGTGTGCAACCTATTTTGGTGTATATACTGAAGGAACAGAATTCATTTCCAACTCGCCAATAGTCGCTGCATAGATTTGAGTTAACTGCCGTGTCACAGACAAGATTTTGTTAATTATATTAGCCAGTTTACCATAGAATCAGTAACACATCCTAATACATTAGAGGAAACATCCAAAGAAGGAAGAGTATCAAAAATATAATAGGGATTAAATAGTTGTTTGTTTTAGGTATAGAGAAAGTGAAGTTGGAAGAATTAAGATTCTATTCATTTCCTATGTCTTGACCCTTATTTGTCATCTCTTCATATAGCAATAATATTCCATATTCATAGATTGAAACGCTTACGCCCCTTACTGAAGGCTGAGAAACAAATTCGTCTGCTTGTTGTGCTGCGGTTTTACCACCTTTTTCACTTTTAAAATGTTTCATGTGTTGATTCTTTGTCATTATCATGAAATATGCATTCCTTTCTTATTTTTCTTCCTCTTCTTTTATGCGGTAGGCAATGCTTTTGATTGATCGGGTAAGTGTTTTAATTTATCTACAAAGTGCACTGTTCCCTCAGAATGCTTTTTATTTATATGATTATTTGGAAAAGTCACATTAACTAATGGAATTAGAGCGCTAGCAACAAGGATCGTCCCAAAGACACTCTAACCAGAAATTATAACTGCGTCCTATCCTTATGACTGCAAAGGCCGTGAGGGGTTAGGTTTACAAATATGGTAACCTTTCTCAATCCTGTAATTGCATACAGAACATATTTTTTGAGGTCTGGGGATATGCGGGGTCCTCATTATATTTCCATTTCTTATGGATTCCCTTTGCTTGAATAGTGAGTTTAGTTCAACAAGCAATTCAGGAATATAGCATTTAGCCTTTCTGTTGTGCATACGCAATTGAACTCTGCGTATTTTATGGCTAATATCTCTAAGCTGTTTCTTTTTTATGTGACGCGTTCGATCGGCCAATGGTGTTTCTATAGCAACTGCTCAATAATATAATTTATTCCTCAGCAAATCGCTATATATATAGAAATTGATCGTTTCCTTTCGTTCTCCGATTTCCTCTGTACGTATCGCAGTGATTGTCATTGTTGCTGTTAAGTACCGGCTTAGAGACTAATCCGAGAAATACAAAGGGCATATAGCAGTAGAACATTATTTTTCCGTTATTTTTGGCGCAAATTCTTAACTAATCGTTTGTATGAGTAGTTGGTGTAACAGCACTTTGCATTACCCATCATAATGTCTGTATAAGCGCCCAAAATTGGTAGACCGGTTCTGAAATTCTCCAGCCCAATGAAGAATTTATCCGGTGGGAGTCTAAGAAAATTAGTTACATAAACGTCGAGTATAGGTAATTATGTCTTTGACATTGCGGATTCATAAGATACTCTTTCTTGCCGTAGATACAGTCATCCTAAGCGATAAATGCCTACCAAATAAGGATCAAAACCATTGACTTATGCCTGTGTTAGTGATGAAATTTAAGTTGAATAACCGTTCCATAGACACTGCGATTATGTAACTACGAACGAGCGTGTGCTTCAACAATATGATATAATGTCCCATGTGGCTCCTTTCATCATAAGCTTAGCAGGTCATCTAACTATAAGCCAAATTTGACCTGAATTTGGGGTTTCGTATACGGAGTCACAAAAAATCGTCACTCTATTTGATCATTTACATTCTGGTTAATCGTACAGCATTTATACGAAATTATATCAGTCAGTAGAGTCTGGTCAAGCATTGGTAGTTCTCTTCAGCTCGAACGAATATGGGGGGGGAATTACATCATTCATTATAACGAATAAAAAAGTAAATTCGAGTGAAATATATGAAAAAATTATATAACTAATTATTACGCTAAAGACGTGATTTCTAGCAATAGATGCTGACTAATGTATTTATAGCAGCTGGGTCCCTACCTTGCTTATAGCAGCTGGGTCCCTACCTTACTTATAGCAGCTCACTCAAGGAAAAAAGCAGATTTTCTAAGATAGCGGAAAGATCTTGATGGAATTGTAATGCAATCAATCCATTTAGCTGAATTCTCTAGATGGAGGAGTCTCAACAGCTCTGCGTTCTATCAATGATAAGAAAGAAAAGAATGAGATAATTTATGGTAAAAAAAGACAAAAATGATAATGATGATAAGAAACAAAAGAATGTAGTTGCCGCATTACTAGAGATTTTATCTCGGTCTAAGAGCAATGTAGATATTTGTGCAGATTTTAGAGCACCGTCCGTGTCAATTGAGGTAGAACCATACAACAAGGCATTGCTTGTCCTTAGAAGTAGGGGCCTTAGATTGAGACAAATTACTGAAATTACAAAAGATAATCTTTCTTTCTCCAAAGAACTAATGAAGCTTGCAGAGGTTCGTCATTTAGATGGAGTTAAAGGAAATTTTATGACAAGTGAAAAAGAATACCTTGCTCCTGTAGTTTTATCTCAGAAAGAGAACGTAACATCCCAGATAGTATATAGCAACGTCAAAGATGTTGTGGAACAGCAAAAATACTTATTTGAAACTCTTTGGATCAAAGCTATACCAGCTGAGCAGATAATCCAAGAAATAGAAGAAGGAATTAAACCAGGTGTTATAGAAATAATTAGAAATCCTATTGAAATACAAAACATCTTCATAGATCTCATAAAATCATGTACAAAAGAAATAATGATAATGATTCCTACAACTAATACTGTACATCGTCAAGCTGATATTGGAATACTACAATTACTAAAAAAAGTCGCAACAGATAACCATATAAATATTAGAATCTTGGCACCTTTAAATGATTATTCTGTAGAAGAAAAAATACAAAATGTTTTATCTTGCTCTTCTCATCCTTCTCTTATTCAGGTAAGAAATATAGAAACATCTTCAGCAACCAAATCAACAATTATGATAACAGATAGAAAGCAGTCCTTAGTTACCGAAATAAACGATGATTCAAAAGATACTTTTATTGATGCTCTAGGATTTGCAACCTATTCTAATAGCAGATCAACTGTTTTGTCCTATGTTTCAATATTTGAAAGCTTTTGGCTTCAAACTAAAATGTACAAAAAAGTAAAGGAAACGGAGAGGATGCAAAAAGAGTTTATCGATATAGCAGCTCATGAGTTAAGAAACCCTATCCAACCAATACTTAGTTTGTCGCAACTCCTTCTTTCCAAGACAGGAAATATCGAACAGTACAACGAATTACTGGATACTGTTTCTAGAAATGCAAAAAGATTGAATCGGCTTACAGAAGATCTATTGGATCTCACAAAGATTGAAAGCCAGTCATTACAATTGCATACTGAACGATTC
Source organism: Candidatus Nitrosopolaris nunavutensis (assembly GCA_002501855.1). Classification (GTDB taxonomy): domain Archaea; phylum Thermoproteota; class Nitrososphaeria; order Nitrososphaerales; family Nitrososphaeraceae; genus Nitrosopolaris; species Nitrosopolaris nunavutensis. The sequence goes on along the minus strand of DAOM01000088.1, from coordinate 8,065 downwards.
AATTTAAATCATGTAATATTAAATGTTCTAGATGATATAGTATTAACCACACAATTTAACGGTACAAATGTACAAATATTATATCAACCTCAGGATATTTTTTTAGAAGCAGACAAAGAAAGAATTATACAAGTTATTTCTAATTTAATAAACAACGCCTTTAAATTCACTAAAACAGATGGTGGGACTATATCAGTAAATGTAGAAAAAGAGAAAACAGAAGGTAATGTTTATGGTGAGGGCGACAATAACACAGAAGTTGTTATTAGTGTAAAGGATACTGGAACGGGCATAGATCCTGGGATACTTTCAAGGTTATTTACAAGATTTGTTACAAAATCTGATACAGGTACAGGCTTGGGTTTATTCATATCTAAGAGGATTGTAGAGGCGCATGGTGGTAAGATATGGGGTGAAAACAATAGTCCTGAAAAGGGAGCCACATTTACTTTTAGCCTGCCATTGAGCAAATAAAAGCAGCCACCATCTCAGGCGACAAAGACGCGTGAGTTGGTACAATGCTGTTAGGATGTTACGACATTGTGAGCAAGAATTAACTAGACATCATTAGTCATTTCAATTTTACTAAACGAGGTCTTGCATCTGCTAGTTCAGAGTCAATTGCAGATGGATGGGCGGGATTCAAAATTAACCAAATCTTTTCTATCGCCCACTTAAACAATTGGCGATATCTTATGCTGCCAGGCCATATGAGGATACAGACAATTTTCATGTTCATCATTTTTCACCACTATAAACAACTTGTAAAATTATGTAATGACATTAAAAAGTGTAAGTCTACAACGACAGCTCAGGGAACATGAGAGTTACACTGACAAAGATTTTTATTTTAAGGCTCTCAACAAGTATAGATAATTTGAAAGGTAGTAATAAGCCGGTAAAATTCACAAAAAAAGAAGTTTCATTTCTTTTAGAAAATGAGGTATGCAGAGTAGCTACTTCACACAACGATATTCCACATATCGTACCGGTTAATTACATACACGAAAACGATTTCCTTTACTTTGCCACTGATTATAATACTATAAAATATAAAAATCTTGAAAAAAATAAGAGAATCGCCGTTATAATTGATGTTTATAATTCATCACTAAACAACAAAGCAGTGGTAATCCAAGGCACAGCGGATTTGGTTGAAAGAGGCGAAGAATTCAAAAAACTGTATAAGATATTTGAAAAAAAGTTCGAATGGGTAAGAAATGATCCATGGAGGGAAGGTGACTCTCCCTTTGTAAAAGTACAGCCTGGCAATAAGGTTAGCTGGGGTTTAGAAGATAGTTAATGAGCAGATAAGTTTTCACCACGTGGTCTTTTCAACTTGTAAAAGATACACAAACACCTTACCATCAATGGACGTGGCCTGTATGTGAAAAGTGAAAAACTCTCCGATAAGGGAGACGGGAGAGTTACCAGAATAATTATGTACTATGCGGTACCAGGTGAACTCAAGCAAGTACTGTGGGCTTGCAGTTATTTTCTTGCAAATATAGGTTAGTCCGTTCCATCCATCGACTAGTTGTTTCTTTATTCAGATGGTTTCATTTACTGAAATCTCCGGCCTGGAGCCAGTTAAAATTAGATCCATACATGCTCAGAAAAAATGGAAAGTAAATGTGTTTTTACTTTCCTTCTAGCGCGTTCTTTTACATTAACGCGGGTGTGTTGGTCCCGTTGTTTAGGCAGATTGTTGGTGCTGATACTGCTTCCTCTGCGGACGGTGCTTCCTCTCCTGCTAAGGGGGATTGTGCTAAAAGTATCGGTATCAGTATCGCGACTAAAAATACTGACTACAGGGTAATCCAATGCACCTAAACTGACATCCTCAGGTTGCCGGTCTAAGAACATGAAGCAAGACCAATTGATGACCACGCTATGATGAAGCATAAATTCGTCCAACGATCAGAATCATCTTGTATCACGAACATCTCGTTGTGGCAAGTTTCTTAACGATTCAGATTGATGTTCTTTTTAGGATCGGATTGGGTTACTCATCCAAAAAATTGAGCTTTAATATTTGTCAAATAGTATAAGAGCCACGCCAACTTTAATGACTTATTGAATTCTGTTCTCTCTAAAGCAACATTTGGAATAGGTATAGCATTGGCAGCTATTGCCACAATATATGTCTCTTCAGTTGCATCACAAAGACAAGCTAGTAATAGCTCATACCAACAGACCTCTGTCGTAGCGAGCAGTACTACTAGTAATATTGCTAATAACCGAACCAATAATACCAACAATGGAGGAGCTTCACAATTGACTACCAAGATATCAATACCACAAGGAGCTGCTACTAAGCAGGTCAAAATATTCTACCAGCCCAGCCCTGCTAGCGTCTTAGTGGTGCCAAAATAACTTGGACTAATAAGGATTCGGCTCCGCACACAGCTACCGCTACTGACAATTCTTTTGATACCGGTATTATACAACCTGGTTCTTCCGGCTCAGCTATAATCAAGGGACAAGCAACAATCCCTTACCATTGTACTATACACCCATGGATGACGGCAAGTCTCATCGCAGCTTCTAGTGGCGGAAATGGGGGTTAGTAGTAGTGAATGATGAAGGGATCGATAATTGGAGTCTATTGGTGCGCTCACAGATTCATATGAGAAAAAAAGATACCTGGGTAGTATTTCTGCAGGTATCTATTTGGGGGATGTGCTTTGAATAATTTATCTGCCATAGTAGCTTCGGAATTATCATATTCTAATCATCGAAAAAAAAACACGCGTCTAAAGGCGAGAATATCTGCCACCAAATTTCATTAATAGAAACCAACTTTTCGATACTTACTGTAATGTCTATTCAACCGGCTTTCTTAGAATTTACAGAATGACGCCAGATTTGGCGTAACATACTTTGTTCTTTTTTTGGGGCGCTATCTGTACAGGTCGCTGAAATAATTCTAAAACTTCTGGTTTTTTCGGATTCAAAAAGAAAAACCGATCTAGGGACACTGATCCTATCTTGGACTAAGTTCCTCCGCGCAATCTTTTCAGTCAATAGATATAGCTACGTGTGGATCATCATAGCTGCTGCCATATTGGCATTTTTGCATATACCTTCGGTTTTCGATTTCGCGCAATTACCCGAACAGGTACACATAGCACAACATATCTCATTCGTAGTAGTTAGTGCTGTGAGCTTTCTCGCAGTAAGATCTTTAGGAGTGTCATTC
>DAOM01000088.1:0-4541 GCA_002501855.1 Candidatus Nitrosopolaris nunavutensis | reverse complement strand
TTGCACTATTTGCACTATTTGCCCGAAACGGAATAATGGGACTTGCAGGATTGTTGTTTAGTGTCTTAGATAAGCCAGTATATCTTGTTTATTCGGTCAAAAGTCATAATAATACTGGACCTTGGCTGCTAATCATGTGTATTGGTTTGCTCGTAATTGTTCTCCTATTTTATCTTATTAAACGAGCCCTCTCGCACCAGACAAGCTTCCGCTCCCACGGATTGTTAGCTATGCAATATTACTTGAATTATCGTTTATTCTTCCAAAATTGATGTGTGAAGTGAAGCACGAAGCAATGTTAGGACAATCAGAAATGGTGTAGTCATTGCAGTAGCTCCCAATAATATCCTAGTGGCCTAGCACCTATGTTTTTTAGGAGATGAATTGGAGCTGGTCCCTATGTTGCAACCTATTCTCCTAGTTTCCCCGGATACAAGATATTGAAATCTTGACTTTGGTAATTGTTGAGGCTACTTCGTTGGTAATAGATGTAAGCGATGATACAAAAAAATTCTCAATGATACAGTTCAGATAAGTGACGTGCGAGTTGCTTATGGGACACATCCGATTCTAAGCTCTGCGCCTCAGCCTTCAATCATGTCCCTATACTTTGGCATATTTCAATGACGGTTTGGTAAGATGTCAACGGAACTATCTTTAAGGCGTTAAACTTTATCCATCCCGATTCGACCATAAAGTTCTGTACCGAATGAGCGTCTTGTGCGTCTACGATCCATAGAAACGTGTGTTCTAATCCCGAATGATACTGCTGTAGCATCTTTACGCTGTTTTTGGTGAGAACCTTATCAAGTTGTCCGGCCATTTTTATGATAAGTCTTCTAATCTCCACATTGTTTAGCGGACAACTTTCTGGAGAATGGCTTCCATATATCCCATATAATCCCATAGGGAACGCATCTACATGCTAGGTAAAAAAAATTTCCTTCTAGGATGTCCATGCATCAGGTTCAGGCGCGAGAATAAAGTACTATGAACAGGGGATAATAATAAGGAGTATTCAATACAACGATATCAAGACGAGCCTAGGTTAATAAAACGAAATGATGATATTAATACCGACGTTACCATTATTGAAGATAGGATGAGTGAGCAAACGACTGTTGGAGGAGATGGATCAAATCTTGTCACTAACTACCTCTTGCTAGGGAAGTCCTTCAAAATCGAGCAGCAGGTTCGTTTCCAACAACCCATGCATTATGCGTCGGCTTTCTTTATCTTTTCCGCTACTACAATGCCAAGCCAAGCACTGCACCAAAACAATCGGTACAAGGACTCGCACATGATGCTCGCCTGTCACATACAATATGATCACGATAATTGCCTCGCAATTGAAGTTTTGGCTTCTGCGCATTTGATGGCGGTGATTTTAGCAGTTTTACTACTAAAGTATTCAGCTATACTGGAATCAATATACGCGATTTAATTGCGCTAGATATTTCTTTTTCTCACTTATCTCGCTAGAACTAGAACAAATTATGTATACTGGAGAAATTGAATTAGTTCAGCTTTTTTAGGTCATCCTAAATCTTCCATTGTTTTGTGTGGTTGATGGCATGGTGGATGGTGAGTGAGAACTTTCGTAACTAAGGTAAGTTTTATCAAACATTTAGGTTAAGAATACTATGCTTGGAAGAGATAAATAATTGCCTACAGGACAACAATGGAGTAGAGGGAGTAACATGACAAATAACAATAAAAGCAATATACATCAACAAAATAATACTGCAAATGGTAGTTTTGATGATTTTGTATTTAATCCTAAAACTGCAGCACTTGAACCAAAGTGTAATCCAATTCTTCCTGGTACTCTAGTAAACAGCGAAAATACCGATTTAAAAGATTATGACGCTATCTTAACATGTGATCATTGTCGAAAGGCTGTTGGTTTCTTTAGTATAGCTGACGTGAGACCATATATTGATTCCCCAATGTTTCTTTGTATAGATTGTCTTAGAAAATATGATCGCTCTAACCTTAGTGACGAGGCACAGGTATGGTTTGAAGATGAAAACGTTAGTAAGTGAACGTTATGCCAACATGACAATCTGCAATTATATACTCGAATTCTGTAACGACTGAGAATGGGCTCAGCTAAAAGTACTACAACAAAGAACGGTAGCAATTCTGCTGCATACAATTCCCTCTATCAAAATAAACATATGCTGCAATTAGATTAAGTAACACTCGTATCCCAGCAAAAGTGTTGAACAAAAAATTGCATAATGTCGGCAAAACACATAGTTGGATAGCCCGTAAGTATGCTCTTAGGAAGAATGAACTATCAGAGGTACTTTTACGAAGGTAACATGACAACTGAAAGAGCTTTGTTCAAGGTAGTCGGAATGTATTGCACCAGTTACAAGTCTATCGTAGAAAAGCAACTAAAGGATGAGAAAGGAGTAATAAAGGTTGATATTAACTGCATGACAGACAGTGTCATAGTAACCTTTAACCCCTCACTAATTACGAACGAACAGATAAAGAATAGACTCGAGAAATCAGGCTACAATTTTGTTCGAGTTGCTCAATAAATAGAAGGCCCGTTGAGAAGCAGATAAAGAGAAAATAGGCCAATAAGAATTCATGTACATTGGCTAGCTTTAATTAGTAATAAGTCAGGAATCTCAAAAATCTAATCTCAGAAACAGGTAATAACATTATCATAAGAAGGGTTTCATGAAGAAATATAACCTTCACAAAGAAGCAAATTCGGTTTGTAATGGCTGATGAGTTTAGGTCGAAAAATAGTTGTGTTAAAGTGGATGCGAGGTAAAAAGAAATGCATAGTAAATTATTATCAGTACCGTTAATTAGATCAGTATGTATAACTATCGATCTACGGTGTAACTGTTACAGACTCATAAGATGGGTTACTATCAGCGTTTCCATTATTCACTATCAACTGAAATGTCAGATTAGTCGTGTTTCTAACTAATGGTGCTGTAAATGTCAGTTTAGCTTTATTATCACTTGACAATACCACGACTGGACCCCCTGCTAATTGTAGCCAAGTGAAAGTAAGCGAATGGCCATTCGGATCATAACTCTTAGTTCCATCGAGCGTGACTTGAACAGATGAATGTACGTTTTGGTTTGAACCAGCATTCGCGACTGGAGTCATAGTAGTTTGACTTGTAGTAGAACCTCCACTACTACTGGAGCTTTGTACATTGTTAACTGTTAAGGAATTAGAGCTCCCTGAACTGGGAGGACAATTGCTAGGATGTACAACAACGGTAGAAGGAGCATCGGTATGATGTACCGAAGTAGGGACATTACAATTGCTGGGTTGTACTACAGTCGTGTTAGGAGCGTTGGTGGGATGTACGACGTTAGAATTAGCACAATTGGTGGTGGCAGGATGTACAACAATGTTCTTGGGAGTATTGGTATGTACCGAAGTAGGGACATTACAATTGCTGGGTTGTACTACAGCCGTGTTAGGAGCGTTGGCTGGATGTAGTACTGTTGGACTTGCACAATTAGTGGATGAAGGAAAGAGATCAGCAGACCCAATACAATTTGTAGTTGGATTTGGTCCTGATCGATGACCCCAGCCGATGCTATTTGGTTGATTGCCCGATATGGGACCACCTCCGCCAATACCACCAGCACCGCCAATACCACCTCCAAGTGAATGACCGCCGCTCGGTAGAGCATAGATATCAGATTTCCCTGGTATGCCAAGCAATAACAAGAATGTTAGAGCGATTATCACAATTATTTCTAAAGACTTAAACTGGAGTTTCCTTTGAGTGTTCCTCCGCCTGGTTAGTAATGGTCTTAAAGATGATTTCAAATACATAGTAAAAGGCAGAAAATAACTATATAGGCTTTTGTAACTATTAATCTGGATTATGTTATCCGGATTACGACTGCATGTTCAGCCTACTCGACATAGCCTGAAAAGTATCAATGCTAAGTGTCAACCGAAAGGACTTGATTATTTATAAAGTATAATATAAGGCAGAATAACCGCAAAGAAATTAACAAATTCTACAGCTGTATTTCGAAAACCCATCAGGACCCCCCAACCAATATCAAATAGTGGACAATTGCTATTCTCAAAATTCAATTGCAGGAATTGGCGGCCCTGGCAGTATCAACCACCACAATAACAATAACAATAACAATACCAATAACAATAACATTGAAACCCATTCGGCAAGTAATTCAAGAATTGCTACCCCACCTCCCGGTATGTTGGTAGAAGTCCCTTAATCCCTATACAAGGACCGCTAGACAAGGGATCATCATTGATACAGGAAATAATCCAGATCTATTACCGCATCAATACTAGTACTATTTCCTTCTAATGGGTTTTTTATAACAATGCAATTACATGGACGACTATCATCCAATCTCGAAAAACAGAACCATCATTTGTGCCCAATGCCCCGAAGTAACGACAGTAACAAGAAATGGACTATAGATGTTATTTTTCGACATACAAATACTGGACTATTGGGAAGCCTCGCCGTGCGAGGCAATAAGCTCCCTAGTGCGTCAGGCGAGGCCTC
>DAOM01000258.1 GCA_002501855.1 Candidatus Nitrosopolaris nunavutensis | reverse complement strand
GCTTAGTCCTGTCCATTATTGCGTCAATATCTCGGTCGTTGTAACCGGTGAGCGTGTCAGCGGCTGCTGAGCCAGCAGCGACTCCGCCAATAATCAGCACCCAGGTTATGGGGTGAACAATGATGTGAGATAAGAAAGAAGCAGTGAGTGCTGCAGCAAAAGCTGTGAAAACAAGCAGGTACCAAATCTTTGGCTTCGTAAGTTCGTAATAATTTTTGAGCCTGTTACCGGCGCTCATTTGCGGGAGCAAGGTGCCCATATCAATTTTTTAACTATTCTGCTATAAAAGGCAATATCATGAAATATCTATCCTCCAAGTAAGCTATACTCTATTTTGATATGGAGGTTGGATAGATTATTTCGCGTGCGGTCTTCCTCATTTCAATAAAAGTTTCTGTCTTTTGAACTCCTTCAACACGACCCACCTTTTCGGAAATCAAGTGGTGCATTTCATCAAGAGACTGTGCATTCATTGTTACTAGGATGTCGAATCTTCCAGTGACTTCTACGATTTCTCGTACCTCTGGAATCATTTCAAATCTGCATTATTGTAATATGTCTGACTAAATATGCCAATCCACCCGATAATGATTCATAGCAAGAAACTGCAAGCCAAGAGCAGAGAATTTAAACCTCAATTATAATAACGATAACAAATGGGTGCAAAATAAACATTGGCAATAGCATGCGACCAGGCAGTTATCGAAAACACCTCAGCTCAATTTACTGGCGTTTTTAGAATTTCTAGTAGTGGGTCGCATAATATTTATTCAAGATGTCTAGACTCTATTAAACTCTAAATGAACTTTGGATATGATTCTTTAATTGGCATATCTGCAGCATTTCTGACCACCTTGAGTTTCGTTCCTCAGATTGTCAAAGCATACCGTACAAAAAGAATGAAGGATGTTTCGAGATATCTTATGACTTTTTTTACTACAGGTTCAATTCTTTGGATAATTTATGGGATAGTGCATAATGATCTTGTCATTGTTGGAGCAAATACTACTGCTGCAGTATTCAACTTGGTACTTCTTTATTATAGCTTCGTTTACGCTTCAAGTTGACACTTTAAGTTTAAGACATTATTGCGAGTGGACAAGATTATTACTGATTATGCTTTTAGTCTATCATCATCATTACTTTCTTCATGTGCTCTCTCTAAGTACAGCAGTTGGAAATCCTTGGGTATATTCTAATTGTATGTTAAACAAAAAGAATTGAGGTTTAATTGCTGCCAGCATTGTTGCTCCATCGTATTCAAATATTCTCATGTGCATGTCACTAACGTTCATCATTACGTCTAAAGATCTATAACTTGGTCTTGATATCATAATAAGTAAATCATTTGAAAGTCTGATAAGACGAGATAACTCTATTATGCTCTTAAGAATTGATTGAATTTCGTTCTGGTATTCTAGTTCTACAAAGCTATAGTCAAGGGTAACAATGCAGCCGATTGTTCCTTCTTTCAATTCCCTATAGACTTTTGTCCAATTGTTATAGGTATCAGCGAAAGTCTTTTCTGTTTTGGACACAAGATATGAAGCTGTAGGAATAGCTTCGGTGCCACTTCCGCCACTAAATATTCTTAAATATTTTCTAATTTTATCATCGTCAGCATGAGGAATAAGATATTTAGAAACTGCTGAGGCGTCTTGATCTGATGCAGGGATAACCATCGCAGGATTACCTTGTGAGATGAAGTTAAGTACTAATGGTGCGAGAATAGGCACAAATACAAGGTCTCTGATTCTAACTGGTGATGGGGTTCAAGAAGGGATAGAGGTAGCGATGCCAAAGAACATCACATATTGAAGCAGCATCTACAATTAAAATATCTTGAAGTGAAAGAAGTTAGTTCTGTTCATTTCAGGGATTTTATTTGATCCTTTACCTTTCTTACCAGATCTTCTATCTCAATTGGTTTGATAAGGAAACAGTCTACCTTGATATTTGGAAATTCTTTTTTTAGCGATTCATAGAATATTTGGTGTGCTGTAATAAAGCATGCCTTAACATTCTTGTCCTTCTTTTTTATTTTCTGATATAGTTCAAATCCATTCATTTTTGCCATTTTAACATCAAATAGCAGTAAATCATAAAAGTTTGGCTTGAAATTGGATAATGCCAATAAAGGATCGTCATATGTATCTACTGAAAATCCTCTCACTTCTAGTCCTTTTCTCAATGTCAATATAGTGTCAGGCTCATCGTCTACGAGTAGTATTTTGGGTGACTGGGATCTCTTTATCGGAGCAGCAGTGCTGGTATCTCCTTTTCGATTTTCTGGTTTTTTACGGATATGCAACCATCATCTTATACGGGAAGAGGTTAATATTCTTGATCTAGAAATTCTTCACGTCTATCTGACGATGTGTTCCTTGGTTATACGCAGTAGCTGATTATTTCTTTTCTATGCCATATATTATGAGCAGTAAAAGCCAAGGCTGTAGTACTGAAGATGACGCATTTGCGTTCGAACTGACGTACTACACACTACTGCCACGAACGGTTTGCTCTTTTCGTTGATGCATAGTTTCCACAACTCTTTCGGGCATATATAAAGTTCGTCTATCCTCTCTCCGTACTCAGCAATATAGTATGAACGTTTTGATTTGGCAAGTCTGGCTATCCATTTCTGTGTGTTTTCCCGCAAGTGAAATTTCTATTCCATTTAGCCGAAAGTAATCTAGCGTTTCTCTGTCTGTAAGCCGGCGCATATTGCAGTCTAGTATGAGCCGATGGCATTCAACTCTCTAGCTTGGTATCAATCTACGAGCGTGAATGATACTGCATGTTCGATTTATGTAAGTCTTACGTCTTCAATCACACACTCTTGATGAAGGGTATTCTTCAATTGATCACGTGGAAATTGAGCATCATGTAGAGAGGAATATTATTCCTTTTTTCAATAAACTTGGATTCGACAAACAGAACGGTAGATTACGAATATGAAAGGATAGGACTTGAAATCACTGTGTTACAGGAATATTTGCCAAGAAATATCGAAATCGACAGACTACTAAAACGAGATATTGAAACAAACTCTAGACCTATCTGCATCATAAACCAGAAAACTGGAGAAATTGGATATAACTTACTAATAATATTGTAGAGAATATTATATTATGATATTATCTCATGACGGAAAAAGTATTTGCAATGATTGTTCCAGTTTCTTCGGATGATAACAACTACTGTATTTGAGTTACTTACTTTCTACGTTTAACCCCTGCAAGGTGCCACCGGATTTACAATCATTATTGATATAATTACCGAGCATTTCATTTATTTCAAGAACCAACCTAGTCCTCTCAATAATGTCCATTGTGACTTTCAACTGAGATAAGTCGGCCAATTCGGATGCCCACAAATAGACTGTTCCCATATTAGTATCTGGCATAGTTACTTTCTCAGGGTTGAGTTCTATTAAAGTAGATAGTTGGGCATGGTAACTCTCGAACTTTTAGAAAATATCATAAATTCACATTCTGCAAATGGACTGAACCCTAGTTCTGACAGGATTTCTTAGTTGGATTTTCTAGATTTAAATTATTTTTTCTAAAGTACATATGGCGGTGGGTATTTCTCACAGAGTTCGATCCTTCAGATAACAGCCGTCGCGGCAGCTGGGTTCCAATCACTTGCTGAAAGTTTCTGACACGAATATGTGTCTAATGATTTTGTGATGTTTCAGAATGATTACAATAGAACGTTGAGATTAAGACTGCTAAATAACTATAGAGACTCCTACTTCCCTTTTGCTACTTTTTTCCTTTTTCCACTCCTTTGTACGTCAAATCTTATACCTGCTGCACTATCAATATGTTCTGCCTTCTTAATTACAATAATCATTTCTCCATTCCGTGCTTCCCAAGACCAGTCTAGCTGGTCGCCTTCTTTTAGACTCCATTGCTTTACAATACTCATAGGCACAACAGTTCGTAAGGAAGCAAAGTTACTTGATGCCTTTGCTAATGTAGTTCTTTCTCCCACACAGTGACATTATAAGTCTTCCATTAGTATAGCTTGCTAATACGCATTACCATATTCATTACCTTAATATATAGATTGATACTAACCAATATGGTAATGCAACAGGTAATGCTACTACTT
>DAOM01000259.1:1743-5528 GCA_002501855.1 Candidatus Nitrosopolaris nunavutensis | reverse complement strand
CGATCTTATGAGGTTGTACTTTAGCCATACAAACTAACCTAGACACAATACCTCGCATTGCTAGTGACAATCATGTAGAATTGATTTTCTGAGAAGTATATCTTTCGAGGACCCGCACAATTATGAATACTAACAGAACCGGTTATAGAATAGCAAATTGCTAAGCTAATGTTGATATTCTAAATTGAATGCAACAAAGGATCTCAACAGGTCCATCTAACAGTAAGAAGACTTGGAGAGATTACCCAAAGATGCTCGGAAAAACTCTATGCTAATGAAAACATTCCCTTTGAAGATCTTAAAATTATTTCAACAGTAATTGAAGAATTTGTGGATAGATTTCATCGTGGAAAATAGTCGCAAGCATAATTTCCTGAGACTAAAGGCAAGGATAGCTTATCTGAAGATCCGCAAGTTCCCATTGAGCATGAACTCGGTAGAAGAATTGCAAGAATGTTCATACGTAATTTAAGAGCATGGAAAGAAGATAAAATAGATTCAAGAGAACCTGTAGCACAATTTCTAAAATCTTATTCAGTATTACTAACTAATCGTTTATTTTTCATAATGTAGAAGTTTAGTAACGTCAATTCTAGATAATCTTAATCTTAATTAGTTACCTTTGCAGCACTTAACTTAGAGGCAGATTGTGCAATGTTGATCGCGTATGGAATACTGTAAAATTTGTCATAGAGAAATAGACAACGAATCGTACGAATTTCATTTTTTGGCTTGGCATTACCACGAAAACGAGACTCGGAGAAAATCATGATTGCAGGCGCGATTTTGCTCGTTTCACCAGCAATTCGGCACCACTAAACATGCCATTCTAGTTCGTGTTCTCTCCTTTCTTTGACATCATGAAAGCATAAGTTACAATAATGGCATTTTAGGTATGATATTATCTTAATAGGATAGTATTTTCGTTACTCGCTCTTAGCCTCTTCTTCTTCAAATCTTTCTTTTGAAGATGAGGGATAAATACTAGATGTTATAGGCTTATTTCTCCTCAAATATTCTTCTTTTGGGTGTTGTTGAGGGCTTCCTTGTATTGCTCAATGAAATGTCTAAGAGTATACTCCCAACCTTCCTTGAAGTCCTCAAGATAATCTGATTCTGCAACAATATGAGTATATCTTGCTTTAAGATCTGTCTTTGCAAGAAAAAGTTCTTCTGACTTGCCATCATCAGCAGCTGCTAAACGAAGCGCATATTCACTTTCATATACATTTGACCATAGCTGTATTTTTTGGTGTATAACTTCTCTATTGCTAATTACATGTTGAATATCTGTCTTATTCTTTTTCTTTTGTTCAATAGATTGCATTATCTCATCACACTTAGGATAGCTGTCGGTTAAAGAATATCTAATAAGCTAACACCACTCTTTCATCTGTTCGTTCCGTTTTTGATATTGATGAGGAGGAGGATGACAATTTTAAGCTACAATTATAAGTATTATATGTTTCAAGATTTAATCACATGGAGTTCACTGCAATGCAGTGCGTACTTTTAGGCTTACACTAGCTCCGTATAAGTCTAAAATTAAGTTTCCCGGTCCAAATCATCGTCGTTTGGTAGTTTGGAATGGTTTCTTGCATGTTTGGGACATAATCTCAATCCATCAAACAGATATTCTAGGAATCGTAAAATCATGACTCCCTATCAGAATTTTGCATTCCAGTGGTGCAGTGAGATACAGTGCAAACCAACTAGATATTATACAAACCGTGAAGTATAGACGCATTATAGCAGTGTTACTTAAGCACGGCGACCAAGAACTAGATTATGCTCAGAAATTCCTTTGCACGTTATATTCCATGACAAATGGCCTTGTTGAGGAACAAAGAGATATGCTTGAGGTATTAGAATATGCCAGTATCAACTCTACGTTATCAAAGAAACAACAAAGAGAACTTGCTGACCTCCTTGTTCAGTTTCTTGAAATCAAATGCGACCCCGCACGAGTCGAGACTGTGAGAGACACAGGTGAAATAAGGCTCTCTTCAGGAGGTTTAGAATGGTGTGATGCTCGTTGTGTTAAACATGTATGGCGTCATAATTCAGAAATCTCTTACTAAAAAGTCGGTATAAATACAATCGAAATTGTTGTTACGACAAGTTATTTGTCTTGGACAATTTCAGACAGATGGTAACTAGCACTTGAAATTAACAACATATTATCTTCATGTACTCTCTCTAAGTGAAGCATTTGGAAATCCTTGGGAATAATCTACTTGTACGTTAAACAAAAACAATTGCGGTTTAATTGCTGCTAGCATTGTTGCTCCATCGTACTCAAATATTCTCAGATGCATGTCACTAACATTCATCATTACGTCTAGAGATTTATAATTCAGCCTAGATATCATTATAAGTAGATCGTTTGAAACCCTTACAATACGAGATAACTCTATTATGCTCTTAAGAATTGATTGAATTTCGTTCTGGTATTCTAGTTCTACAAAGCTATAGTCCAGGGTAACAATGCGGCCGATTGTTCCTTCTTTCAATTCCCTATAGACTTTTGTCCAATTATTATAGGTATCGGCGAAAGTCTTTTCTGTTTTGGACATAAGATATGAAGCTGTAGGAATAGCTTCGGTGCCACTTCCTCCACTAAATATTCTTAAATATTTTCTAATTTTATCATCGTCAGCATGAGGAATAATATATTTAGAAACTGCCGATGCGTGTTGATCTGAAGCGGGTATAACCATTGCAGGATTACCTTGTGAGATGAAGTTAAGTACTAATGGTGCGAGAATAGGCACAAATACAAATCTATCTACCTCTTCAGCTATATCTATTGAGATGATGCTTCCCCGTTTAAAACCGCCATTCAATCGCTGATCTAGGGCAATACTTCCTGTAGAGTAGTATCCCGCCTTATGAGTGACAGCGACAAAATGTTTTGCTCCATCAACGCTAATTTTATGTGATAACTTCGAAAATGTTCTAAATCTTCCTCCTTCTAGTGTAAACGGTACTTTTGCTCTTGATATATGCGTGCCTTTTAGCTTTTGTATCTCCATTTCTCTAAGGCGGTAGGATTTATAGAAGAGCTGTGTTAAAAGAATAACTCCATCTACGAGATACTCTATCGTAGAGTTACTCAAATCTTCTGTTAGAAAGATGATAAAGCCTTCGTTTCTATCAATCAAGGATGTCAGCATTTTCTCTGCCCTTATTCTTGTAGCAGCATCGACTTCCTTTGTTATACCATCCCAAACATCGAGTATCACAAAGGGCTTGGCTCTTTCATTTAAGGATACAAACGGATCTTCAATCTTGGTAGTAAGATTCGTAATAGAATTAATGATGCTCATTATTGTAAATGAAGGATCCGCAAGCATGAAATCTGTGCCAGTTATTGATATAATATTCTGCGCTTTGACGAAATTCTTTACCCAAGGAAATCTATTATAAAGGGCTTGTTCGGATGTCTTACGAGAAATAAATACCACATCGAATTTATCACTATGGGTTTTGGCTAATTCAAAGCATAGAGTGGCCTTCCCTGTTCCAGATTTTCCTTTTATAAGCAAAGACCTATTTCCAATTTTTACAAACTTATGTAGATCGTCTAGCCCCTGATCTAACTTGAGCACATCAGTCAATTTATTGATGCCAATCTATCTTCCTTAATATTAAACATATAGGGTAAGGAAGTCAAATACCGAAAAGAAGATGTTTTTGAATTCTTGAGTTAGAAGATTATATTAGAATTAGTCGTGTCATTTATTGGAACCGCTCTTACCGTATCTTCTTCGTCCTCATTTATA
>DAOM01000259.1:0-1481 GCA_002501855.1 Candidatus Nitrosopolaris nunavutensis | reverse complement strand
TCTTCTTCGTCCTCATTTATATCCTAAAGCATTTTAGTTGTTACCCTTCGATAGATATATTGCATAACTCTCTTTTGTCTCATGCATTATGTATGATTCAGCTTGTTGGAACTTCTTCTTAAGGTTCGGATTAATGTTGTTGAAGACTTTATCTCCGATTACGATTTGATTTGACTTGGCTTTTCCCATGATCTTCGCAGCCCTACTTATTACATGACCTAGAAGATCTGGATCCGATGCAAGAACAACAATTTGGTTTTCGCCTGCATCAACTGCTATCCTAATTTTTAGTTTGGGATATCTGTTTTCGAAAAGAACCACATTGATTGATTCCTCGATCATTCGTAGCAGATTAAAGGCACAATTGACAGCATTTTCACAGGCGTTCTGGATATCGGGTTCCTTAGGAAAATATCCAATAACTGCATCTCCTGCATACTTCAAAACGTAACCGTTGTGCTTGGATATCATTATTGAGGTCTCCTGGGAAAACATTTTAACAAGTTTAGCCAATTGTTCTGGTGAGATAATTGCAGACAAGGCTGTAGAAGCCACTAAATCTATATACAGGATCGCCATCACTTCTGTTTTATTTTTGCTTTGTAACAAAAATCTACGTGATAGATATGCTATGAAGATTTGAGAATAAGAGTCTCTATCTAGGGAGTCTATTTGTTTAAAATTTACTGCTAGCCTGCGTCGACTTTTATCAAAGAATGCATTCAGCTTAATATCCGATAGGGAATCAGCTTGATGTTTAATCTCTTCAAATAAAAGAATAAGAACACGTTCTGGAATAAAGACTTTTTCAACTTTATCATAATACCCTCTCTGTCCCGCAATTACTTGCTCTTCGAACCTTTCTTGATCAGTCAGCGTCTTGTAATCGGTTTCTTGTTCTATTTGGTCATTGTCCATTTAGTTTATTTAACCTTGAACCATTAGATAAACTGTAAAGATGGATAAGAAAAATGATCCGCACTGAACATAGTACGTAGGCTCTATCTATATATAATTCAAATAGAATTCTCCTTAATAACTACGAAAAGAAAGGGTTGTGTAGTGCCTCAATTTATGACAAGTACAGGACAATAAGCGTAAGTCACAACTCCTCGTACAATGAGAGTAAAGAAATACCGGACAGTTAAGTGTACCTAGTCTATTATAAACGTCTGAGATTCTGACAACAGGCTAATACTATGTGCTAGAATATATTCACAAGCAAGAATGGAGCTCTTCTAGCATCCTACGATAAGAAATCCTATCATCATTTTATTCTAGCTACCTAAATTTTTATATTTGCGATTCCTGTTCCCAGATCATGATCATTATCCATTTTTAGTTTTCGGTATATCGCTAGTTGAATACATGACATATTTTTAAGACAAATTCAGGAAAGTCAATAACATAAGTTCATCAAAATTCATTCAATTTATGCAATTTCATATTCTAGATAAGACAAATATAGAAAAAGATAAGCA
>DAOM01000237.1 GCA_002501855.1 Candidatus Nitrosopolaris nunavutensis | reverse complement strand
TGTATAAGAGACAGGAATAGGGGCCTCTGCTGAAAGATGGTTGCCGGTAGTTCCGGGATTGTCTAGACACTTTAGAGTAGTTGTCCCGGATATTATTGGTTTTGGTTATAGTGACAAGCCGACAGTCGAATATACGATGGATTTCTTTCTTTCGTTCTTGCAAAAATTTTTAGATAATTTGAATATCCCGGCTGCGAGCGTGGTAGGGTCATCATTTGGAGGGTGGATTGCGATGGAATTCGCGATTAGGTTTAGCCGGAGAATAGATAAATTGGTTTTGGCTGCCCCTGCGGGAAGAATGCAATCTTCTACCCATGTTCTTGACCAGTATATTATGGCAGCACTTTATCCGACCCGTGAGAATGCACTCAGAGCCTTCATGGACATGGCTTACGATCCCAGTGCTGTTACGGAAGACACCGTAATAGACTTTGTGAACCGAATGAGGCTCCCGAATGCCAAGTACGCGTTCATGTCAACATTGTTGGGAATACGAGACTCGCCAAATCTGTCTGATAGATTACCGAAACTATTAGTGCCAACGTTACTTATCTGGGGAGATAATGATAACATGATACCCATGCAGTACTTAGAAGATTACAGACAAGTTCCTCAGGGTGAGATTGTAATACTAAAAGATTGTGGACATACCCCATATGTGGAAAAGCCAGATGAGTTCAATAAGGCTCTTTTAAACTTTCTTGTCAAAGAGAGTTAGTAGGGATTAATGTTAAATAAATGCAGGTATAACCTTTTGTTGAAATGAGTGATAATGCTGGTGGAGATGAATCATTTAAAAAGGCAATTGAAAAAGGCGCCGAAGCACAAAGAGATTTTGTAAAGAGTTATTCGGCAGTTCAGCAAGACGCAATTCACAATTTTTTCTCCACACTTCAAGGTTTGACATATTATAATGCGATGTTCAAGACAACTGTGCAGAGTGGGGGCAGGATCTCTATCCCTGAAGCTGAACGGCAAGCATTGAATATTGGGGATGGTGACTTGGTTCAAGTAATCATAATACCCATTCATAGAAGAAAGGACACCGAACCTGGGTAGATCTGTAAGTCTGCGTGACTAGTAGTAGATCATCCTGTCGGTTACTATTTCATGGAAATTTCTCAATTTAGGCCATTGAGAGGGCTATTGTGATCGTGCCTTAATCCACTGACCGACCTTCGGAAGGACATTATTCTGAGAGTAGCTGCTAGCAATAAGTCCTACATGCCCAGTATGAAATCGCATTAATCTCTTGTCAAGACTTGATACTGCATCATTTAACGACGCACTGCATTGTGGTGATACGAGATGATCTTCTTCAGCAACAATATTAAGAAGAGGAATTTTTATCTTTGAGAGATCTATAATTTCATTTCCTATCTTCATTTCGTTAGCCACTAGAAGGTTTCTTTGATAAATGTCGGTAATCCATTGCCTAAATGTTTCCCCTGCAATAGGTGGTGTGTCATAAAGCCACTTTTCTACTCGGAGAAAATTCTGAACGAACTCCTCATTATCGATGTTTTCAACTAAGTTGAAATACTTGTTTACTCCCTGCTTGAATGGCTTTAAGGTCGAAAATAATGCATAAAGCTGCTCGACAGGTAAATTACCAATGGAATTAAACATTCTGTCTACATCTAGATGTCTAGAAAAATTACCTAGCACGGTAGTATCTTGATTGGAATCAATTACTGGTGCTATTGTGGCTAGATTTCTAATTTTATCTTCATGTTGTGTGCTATAAATCGCAGACATGGTAGCACCCATACAATATCCGTGTAAGGTTATCTTGTTTACTGAAGTTTTTGTTCTAACATACTCTACACAATCATCAATGTACTCATTCACATAATCATCAAAAGAGACGTACTTGTCAACCCGGGCCGGCGTTTTCCAGTCGATCAGATAGATATCAAATCCTTGGCCGAGCAAGTTGCGGATCCAGCTCTTATCAGGTTGCAAATCGAGGATATATGACCTGTTTATCAACGCATATACAAACAAAATTGGCGTCTTTGCTGTCTTGCTTACCATCGGACGATAATGTAGAAGCCTGTACAGTCTGGCTTCATGTACGATTTCATTGGGGGTGCTCCCGACTTCGATAGCGCCTGCATTATGAAGCACATTTCGAGTTTTTTCGAGCTTACGGGTTGTGTCTCCAATTTCTTTTAAGATTATATTAGTATCGATTTTTTCATTGATTTCACTACCCCTTTTTAACGTTCTTTCGGACGTATTAGGAAGGTATGTTTCCTGATTCATTTATCTTCAAGGCCTCGATTTTCCGGGTCAGATCGTGAACAGTCTTTTTCAAATCGTGAATATCCTTCGACAGATCATCCATCTCGCTTCGGGTAGGAAGGTTGAGTACTTTCAAATTGTTTTCGGCAAGCCTCTGCAAATGTGTAAATAAATCATATTGGTTGCTTAGCACCAAACCGCACGAGATCGCATATTCCTTAGAATCGAACAAGCCAGTGAAGGCATCTTCAAAAACATCTATAGCAATCTTTCTATAATTTTCAAAATCCTGTTTTGAGTTGTACTGTTTGGGCGCTTTCTCCGAGGACTTGGCCAACGCTTGTACAAAGGTGTTGTTGATTTGTACCCAATATTCGTTTAAGTGGATTTGTAATTCAAGAAGGTTTTTCCCAAACTCAATAAGTTCCTTGAGATCAGCTCTCGAATATTGGGAATAAGCGAAGGAGGGTCCAACCGTAGGCAATCTGCTGATATCGGACCAAATAGAGAATACTCTGGCTATCTGTTCCTGCAAAAAGTGGGGATCAGCATTATCTAGCGACTGGGTATTTCTATTAGGATTACTACTACTTCTATTATTGTTAACTTCATCCTCTATAACCATATGATTCACTTTCAACCGGCTGCCACAAGACGTTAAATTAGTGACAATATGATTGTGTAATGTTATCTTGTTATTATACCTTTTCGTAACCGGGAAATTAAAAAATCGACGATGTTTGATATATTAAGCTACTTAATCCATTTCGAATAGATTTTATTAATAACTAGATTTGGAAGCCATGTCTTGGGGTCAATGACGGCTAAACATTTTATAAAGGTGGTTTTACCTTTTCAACTTACCATGCTGCCTGTTTTGTAGTACGATTTTAACTGTAACTACGAATCAGGCTTAGACGTAAGGGCTCGTAGCTCAGCATGGATAGAGCGCCTGCCTTCTAAACTTGAAGAAAGCCGGAAGTCGTGGGATCGAAGCCCACCGGGCCCGTTTTTTGGAAGGATATGAGAATATGGTAAGGCGAGATTTAAAAAGTGTGAGTATACGCCATACAAAGGCACCATTGCTAAACGATTTTAAGTAGCTTATTATCCATGGATGCTCGTATCTGTGATATGGTAAGCGACAGCGATCTGCGCCTGATCGTAACGCAGGCACGAGAGGGGGCAACAACACGTAAGTTCAGCCAGTCTGTGGAACTAACACTCGTATTAAGAGATATCGATGTTAAAAAAGGGTTTAACCTAAACGAAGTGGTGATTTTGCCTCACAAACCAACCAAACAAGCCAGCATCTGTGTAGTCGGGACTGGTGATACTGGTACAAGAGCACGCAAGGCTGAAGTGGATAGAGTAATACAACCAGAAGAACTAGACAGGTTGGGGACTAACAAGAGAGAAGCGCGGAAAGTGGTGAAAGAGCATGACTTTTTTCTGGCAGACACGGCATTGATGGCCACGGTCGGCCGCGCTTTTGGGCAATTTCTAGGTCCAAAAGGCAAAATGCCTACCCCTATGCCGTACGGTGCTCCTATTGAAGCTATTGCAGATCGTTTACGTAAATCGGTTCGGATTAGAGCAAAGAATCAGCTTAACGCATCTGCCAAAATTGGCGACGAGAAATTAGATGATGGTCAATTGACTGCTAATGCTAGTGCTGTTCTCGCAGCTGTAGAGAAAAAGCTTCCCCAAGGCGAGAATAACATACGTAACACCATGGTAAAGTTTACTATGGGTAAGACGGCGAAATTAGCCCCGATAAAAAAAGACAAAGGCAAAAAGAGGACTGAATAGTCAAATGGCGTCTCAAGTGGAAGTGGACACGCAAAGGAAAAATTATCCTAAGAAAAAACGGTTGCTGTATCAAGAGCTGCAAGAATTACCGGGGACATGTGATGTCATTGCTCTTTCCAAAATGTCCAAAGTTCGTGCTACACAGCTTATGACAATTCGCAAAAAATTTCGAAATGAAATTAAGATTAGAGTAATTAAGAACAGGGTCGCGCAGCGTGCATTCGAAAAACTAAGCAACCGACCCGGCTTAGACTATTTAAGTAAAGAATTGGAGGGCCAGTGCGCACTACTTTTTACGAATATTAGTCCTTTCAAGCTGAATTTGATTTTTGACAAGAATAAGGTCTTCTTGCCTGCAAAAGGGGGAGATATTGCTACTAAAGACATCGTAATTCCCGCGGGGAACACAGGTATCTCTCCTGGTCCTGTGCTTTCAGAGTTTAAGGAGGCAAATGTGTCAACTAAAATTGACCAGGGAACTATTTGGGTAGGTAAGGATACTGTAGTAGTGCGGTCTGGGAGTATTATATCTCAGAAGCTTGCCTCGCTAATGAGCAAGCTCAATATCAAACCGATTGAGGCAGGAATTTCAATTAGTTTCGCCATTGCTGAAGGTCTGGTTCTGAAGGAAAATGATCTAAGGATCAACCTTGCTGAATATATGGAGGAGTTGACCCGATCTTTCCACGAGGCAGTTTCATTGGCGATAGAAACAAGTTATCCCACTGTAGAGACTATCACACACTTACTTGTAAGAGCATATCAAAATGCAACGGCGTTAGCCACCGACTCGGGATATGTGTCACCGGACAGTGTCCAATTTGTTTTGGTTAGGGCAAATGCTAACGGGCAAATAATTGCAAATCAGGTTAAAAAGAGCGGATACATTCCTCAATAGAATACTAATAAGTAGAATACTAATAAGCGAATCCAGCCGCGGGGCCTCATTATTGTCGATCCACTATGGATGAGTTCGTCATCTTAGCCAAAACAAATAATGCAAAGTAAAGGGATCAACCAAATAACGCAGAGAGTCCCTCTAGCGCCTCCTCCTCCTTCTTTTCCTCCTTCTTTTCCTCATCTACCTTAGATTCTGCTGAAGATGGTGCTGAACTGGATGGTCCAGCACTAGCTGCTGGACTACTAGATAATGCGACTGGCGCCGCCTTTAAGGCTTCATCAATATTTACCTCGGTTAAGGCCGCCACAAGGGCTTTGACCTGTACCTCGTTGGGGGTAACACCTGTTGACTTTACCACATTCGTGATATTATCTTCCGTTATCTCTTGTTTTAATTTGTGTAATAGTAAGGCAGCATATACGTATTCCATTGTCAAAACATCTTCTGTCCATGACCATAATATAAAACTTCACAATATTTTTGTACTTCGGACCACCGCATACAAGTGATCCTTTAGATCTTTCTCATAGAGCGAATTCATTTTTTCTATAAGTGTTGTCCGCGCAGCCAGTCTCTCTTGCTCCGTGTCAGCTCTTAGTACGTCTGCAAACATATCTGGCAAGTTTTCTCTTATCCATCCATCGAGAACAAAGAATCGTTTTTCGTTTATCCATACAGCCTTACAAATGCCTTGGTCAAAGTCTCCATTAAAGTCTCCGGTTTCAACCCTGTCGATCAACATGAAAATGCAATTGTTAGGGTCAGGATTTTGGAGGACTTCCTTGGGTCTCCCCATTGCATATCCAGATTCGATGCGCTGGATCAAACCAGTAGGGCGGATGTAAGTGCCTCGGACTTGAATTATCTTTCCATTAGCTGATTGGACTCTACCTATGACCAGTTTATTATAATTCTGGTCCTTATGTACTACAAAAACATAGTCCCCAGACTTTATCCTGCCTCTTCCGAACATCTATTCAGATTCGCTGTGGTAAATTATATAATTTTTGCTATCTTTACTTTTTCTAAAGTCCAAACAATAAATTAATATTAAATCTCTGAATTAAGATTAATGGCCCGCCAAGAAATTACATTTATTAATGTATACTCTCCAAACATACAACGGATAAAATTTGCAAAGATTTGACGAGTTAGATATGAGGATATTATCAGAACTTACTAAAGATGCAAGTATTTCGGTGCCTCAGCTTAGTAAAAAGCTTAATGTTAATGCATCTGTGCTTTATAGCAGAATAAAACGCCTTTCAAAACGTAATCTCATACAAAAATTTACAGTTATCGTCAATGAAGGCATGCTCGGCTTTAATGTTAAAGCAACTGTAGGCATTAACAGAGATCCCAAATTTAAAGATCCTATTCATTCTGGATTGTTGAAAATCCCAGAGGTTAGGTCCTTATCTGAAGTTACTGGTCGATTTGATATGATCGTTGCTGTCAACGCACGTACATTGGAGGAATTGCACAATGTCATTATTGGGCTCATTGGAAAAATCGAAGGAATTCAAAACACCGAGACCTTCGTCGAAATGCAGAGAACTGAGAAAGATCCTGTATATGCGGTTCAGCAATCACTTATTAGGTAAAGAGTATCAGATTTTTATAGCCAGAGGCAAGAAAAATTATGATCTGGCGGATGCGTGTAAGTTTGACAGTAAGTTCAAATAGTACGTAAAGTAAAAATCAAATGAATATTTTTGGCGTTTTCCATTTTCTCTTCCCCTTTTTCTTTAGTGCAACGCAAGGTCGTAGAAATGATCCAGACTATGAAACTGGCTAAGAAGACAAGCAAGGATGATTACATTACCCATTTGCGTCTAGTCCTCCTTGGTATAGCCGCCGTGGGCGGAATTGCTTTTGTAATAAAGCTGATTGCAGAATTCGTTACCTTTGGTAGTAAGCACTAGGAATTCGCTCGTTTAAGCGCCTGACAATTTCTCGTCGAACCCCGGACTTCCTCTGTTGGGTACGTGAGCTCCCCAGGCTTGTTGGTACAGCATATTACAATCTATTGAGTGGCCATGTTTCTTAATTTCTACTACTCTTCGCGCACATGCACATCTTTATATTATCATGTTTGGCCCATTGATTGCGTTGTGTAACATTTCTTTGCTTGCTATTATTCCTTGGCCTCTCTCTCGGGGAATTTACTAACTAACAAAAAATCAGTTCTGAATCAATGTCAGGTATGATAATAGAGCCAGAATCTTTCGTAAGTATTTTTAATCTCTTCTAGGTTAATTTATATCCATTTGGCGAAGAAGATGACAGAAGACAAGAAGGGGTATTCGATAGCTACGCTTGGATCGCATTGTTCACTTCAGGTACTTAAAGGTGCCAAGGATGAAGGTTTCGAAACATTGCTTGTTTGTGAAAGGCAAAGACTAAATCTTTACAAGAGATTCAAATTCATCGATGAAATTCTTGTAGTCGAAAACTTTAATGAAATTTTGGATGATACGTGCCAGCAACGTCTAAGGCAATCTAATTCTATAATTATTCCTCATGGCACATTCATCGCGTATTTGAGTAGCGAGCAGATCGAAGGGATTTCTACTCCAATATTTGGTAATAAATGGATTTTTAGGTGGGAGGCGGACAGAGAACTTAAACAGAAACTGATGGAGAACTCAGGATTAGCTATACCAAGATCCCTGAAGTCTAAGGATGATATAGAAGAGTTATGCATCGTGAAATTGCATGGAGCTGCAGGTGGTCGCGGCTATTTTTTGGCTTGGGATAAGAAGAGTTTTGACGAAGGAGTTGAAAAATTAATCAAGCGCAATGCAATAAAAGGCGAAGAAGAATTGTATATTCAGGAATATATCAGCGGCGTACCGGCCTATCTTCAATTCTTCCATTCTCCTATCACAACTGAGATTGAATTGATGGGCGTAGATCGAAGGTACGAATCGGATGTCGATGGTATCGGCAGAATCCCTTGCAGGCAACAGCTAGCAGTAGAGCTTGAGCCATCATACAACGTTGTTGGGAATATTCCGATAGTCCTGAGAGAGTCTTTGTTAGGTGAAGTTTACGCAATGGGAGAGAGGTTCGTAGAAGCAGCCAGGCGTCTTGTACCTCCCGGAATGACAGGCCCATTTTGTCTAGAAGGAATATATGATCGTGAAGGAAAGTTTATTACATTTGAGTTTTCAGCAAGAATCGTTGCGGGAACCAATCTCTATTTGGACGGTTCTCCATATTCTGGTTTAATCTTCAATGAACCTATGAGTATGGGAAGGAGAGTAGCACGTGAGATAAAAATAGCATGTGAAAACGGTGTTCTCCAGCAGATAACGACTTAACATACGTCTCACGCGAACATCTTATTCCTTCGATAAAAAAAAGCAACGGTATAACTACTGTAGTAGACAATATCAAAACAGATATACTGTGACAATGCTAACTCACGAGATCTTTGCTTATTGCTCTTATATCTGATATTCGTATTGGATATTTGCAAATACTTCTGAAATCTTTGGAGAAGCAATCAACAAATCCATATCGGAACATGTAAGATCAACGTTCTGGCAGTAGATCCTTTTCATAGCCTCGACCGAATGGTTCGTCCATAATCACGTTAGTGAATGAACTAAGGAAATTAAAGGAAAGATCTATCGTGTGTGCTTCGTTCTCGGTGAACACGACATCAGGTTAGGCCGGGCCAACAAGAGCAAATCCCTTATTTTATTGTCAGTAGAAGACTAGAAGACTAATAGAGTGCTCCATCGCATATTTAGTATGCTTCTCCAGTTGTCAGAGTTATAGGGCCGGGATAGGATCTCACGAAATAAATGTTTAGGGACTCGTGAGCCTCTTATTCCAATTTATCCTCCGGTCATCTTGCTGAACTTATTAATTCGTTTCATCTTTGATATGTAGTCAATATTCGCTAATGCGATATTCGCGGATTCTCGTACCTCTTCGCTCCCGTCGTCCAATGCCTTGTCAAGCGCTTCCTTCGCACTTGCAGAACCTATTACGCCAAGGGCGATAGCAGCCTCGTGCCTCACAAAGAAACTTGAGTCTGAACTTAATGCTCCTGAAAGAGCAGTTATTGCGTTCGTAAATCCAAGCTGACCTAGGGAAAATGCTGCTTCATGTCTAACCAGTGGATCTTTATCGTTCATGAGAACGTTACTAATATCGTCAACAGCATCTTCGCCTGCTACATCTGCTAAAATACAAATCGCTCTTGTCCTAATTACGTTATCCGTATGTGTAAGCAGATCAAAGAAATATTTTGCATTACGATGGTCAAATTGGCGTTCCATTTCCGACAATATGTTCATCCTATCGGCAGATTGTGAGTGATTTTGATTATGACAGATTTTATTCATTGATTAAGAAAATCATTTACAGTTGGACTTAATTGTTCCGATAGACTGAAAAATCATACGTACATACGTATAATTAAACGGCTAGTCATCTGTTGAATAGGAGAAACAGCTAATGGATGGTAGTCACTACAAAAAAAATTATCTCGGATCTATAAGGAGTCATGTTAGTTTTCAATCTCCTTCACAATTGCAGAAGTGACTTCTTTCATTAATCTGTTCAATTTGGATATAGATTGACAAGTCATGAGGACGTAAATTTTTGTTTGTAAGATCAACCTTCTTGATTAGCTTATCCTTCCTCTACTTCTATGCTCTTATTGTAGGGCTCTCGCTGAATATATCTATTTTTGTTGGAATCATCCATTACATTCGTAGCAACCGGACGCGAGGTGTAAGATCCCTAGGGTTCAGCGGTGGCTACCACAATGAAGTTACAAAACTCAAGTACTCCTGTTTATCATGCGGCGCGGAAGTTGGTGGTGCGAACTGTCGAAATTGCAGATCTAGCATGAAAAAACCGATATTCTAATCATATTCAGTTTCGAAATCAACTCGATACATTAGTATTATTACACGTCCGCGAAACTAGTATTCTGCTATGTAGGTATACAGACTCCATGCTACTTACTGCGCAAACGTGCATTAGTGAGCCTCCGGTTCAGCCTGTAATATAGAACTACATCATAGAATTTATCATCTTTATATATGGAATGTTTCAGTACTCCTTCCTTTTTCAAACCATTTTTTTCTAACACACGTATCGATGCTCTGTTTGTTGCAAGAACGTTCGCATAGACTTTATGTAATCGAAGAACATGGAACGCATGATGAATGACTAGATTTATTGATTCAGTCGCGATACCCATGTTCCAATATTTGTTTCCAATCCAGTAGCCCATTTGAGCATTCTTACTAGCCGTGTCGATCTTCTGCAAGCTAATCACGCCGACTAGGCTGCCATTGTCTACAAGCTCTATAGCAAAGTCTAGCTCCTTTTTTAACTGGAAGTTTCTGCGACTTTTGTTAATGAACCTTCTTGCATCTACCATCCCATAAGGATAAGGTACGTGTACAAGATATCGGACAACGTGCGCTGTGACAAGTCGTGGCATTGTCGGAATGTCATTATATCGAAGTTGTCTCAGCGTAACGAGTTTACTCTTCAATGTTGGAAATTCAGGCGAGGTATCTACACCTCCATGAATAACATTTCTACTCTGTTGCTCTAATACTTTCAATTAACACTCGTCATTATATTGAGTATATTGGTTGGAAATTTATTTTTATCACTGTATTGTCGCTAATGGTCTAGTGAGGATACGATTCTCAGCTTTTAGGGCGTACAGATGCGATGAAACGCGTAAACGTTATCGGAGAGCGAGGATGAAGACGATGTCTAATTCCTGACCAACTTTTCTGTCACGCTCAGAGTTCCTTATACCTTATCCTAAATCGGCTTGAATTTTGCTATCGTCAAGGAGGCCCATCTCTAGTCTCCTTTTGTTGGGCATTTTTGTATCAGATTCGAAAAAAGTCGATTGAGATAAGCGCAAGGTTTTTGGGACGAGGTTGATGACAATTTACCAAACTCTGAACTAAACAATTGCAATTGCGCCAAAATTAATAATGTCTACACAAACGGATCCACCTAAAATAAATACTTTAACGCCTGAGCATGTAAGATTAACAACTTTCTGTTGCTTACTGTATTGCAGGTAATCTGAAAACAATAGAATCTTTATCTACTATTGGAACTAATCGAGGAACATGTCAACAAAAAAGGAGGAACAAAAACAAGATTCAAGAAGTAGCAGCACGACCAATCCTCAAGAGGCAAAATCAAGAAAAGATGCCGCAACGATTGCCAAAAAATTAGAAACTATAGTGGAAGAAAAAGAAGGAAAGAAGTATACAGTTGACCAACAAAGTCATGCAATGATTAAAGCATTAGATGGGAGCAAGGATAATATCAACCAAGGAATAAACGAAGCAAAAGCAGAGATTCCGCGATTTACACAAATCGTTAAAGATTTTCAGGAGACAGCCATCGAGTCCACCAAAGAAATTTCGGACGCGTTCATAGAATCACAAAGACAGCTCATAAGCTCTTTGCAATCGGTATGGATTCCGAGTCTAGTAGACCTATACGGAACGATCAGGAATTATTGGAAACTCCAGCCAATTATAAGTGACATTTATGTAAGCATGGTCCGAATTACTGCGGACAATGTGATTGCCACAACTAGATTAGCGAACAATATTATTTTTACAAACATAGAAGCAGCTAAGGCATTGATGCCGCAGTTGAAAGATAATGCAAAGGAACTCTTAAGACTAAGCGAGAATGCTGCAAAATCATTCGAGCAAACTTCGAGACGCGCACTGAATCCTGATTGATTGGTCACTTATTAAAGCAAGACCGTGAATGTACTAACGGGAAGAGGAACCGGGGAATGAATGGAAAAACAAGGCTCCGAATATTTTTTTCTTAGATGGTTTTTTTGGGGGAATTTAGTGCATACGGCTCATCTATTCGTGTTACTCCTGGGAATGTTATAGAAAAAGGAAAATTGTTTGAATATTTAATATAGGGATTAGGCCGTCAGCTTCCGAAGCGAGCTAGATATTTGATTCCTGTTACTGTCGCCAAATTCGGTGGTAGTGCTTTAGGAGTGGACGGTATTTTGATTGGAAAAGTCATAAAGCGGATAGAACAACTGAAGGAAAAAACAAAAGTCGT
>DAOM01000128.1 GCA_002501855.1 Candidatus Nitrosopolaris nunavutensis | reverse complement strand
GATCAAAGTTATTAATATTGTTCTGATTGGTTAACAGAAGAAACAAAGGATAGGATAGATGTAGGACTATCCTATCCTTTGTTTCTTCTGTTAACCAATCAGAACAATATTAATAACTTTGATCTGTTTTAAAATTCAACTAAGTGGAAACCTATTTTGCCGTAGTAACATGTCGAAATTCACAAGAAACTATAAGGAGGGCCCTATTTTCGATCAAGGAGCAGACGATCAATGCTGAACAGGTTATAGTCATAAACGATGGATCTACAGACAAAACAAAAGATATACTAGAGGATATGCAGAAAGATTGGCCTTCTCTCCATGTGATCTCTAACCCTGATTTAGGATATGATATTAGTAGGGTTGTCAAGAACTGGAATGCTGCTATTAAGCTGAATCGAAACAGCGGTTTGCAAAAAACTGATTACCATATGATAGCAACCGACGATACAATTTATCCGCCCGATTATGCGAAAAAAATAATTTCACATATGGATTCAAATCCATCAGTCGCCATCGCTTCAGGGAACTATTCTAAATATAGATCTGTTATGCCACACGGAGCAGGAAGATTTATCAGAAATTCGTTTTTTGAAAAGACCATTTGGCATGGTTATTATCCAGAGCAAATGGGCTACGAATCGGCCATTCTGTACGAAGCCAGCCATCGTGGTTATACTTATATTGTAATAGGCGATGCCCCATTTGAGCATATAAGACCTCTTGGGGAAACACACAAGTTTTATGAATTTGGTGCAAGTATGCGTACATTGGGGTACCTTCCTCTATTCGCTGCGGCCAGATTTTTGAAATACTTTGTAACTGGAGCAGTAACAGGTAGACAGGGGGCAATTTATATGCTTTATTATTACCTAACTTATACTCCTAAATCAGTTGGCTATGACAGCATGTATGATAAGAATATTCGACAGTACATCAGAGAGAACCAAGTTCAGAGGTTAAAAAATATAATTTTGAGATTTAATAAGAAAACCTACAAGGCAGAATAAAAAAACTTATAGCCTTTGCGTCAGCAAGATATGCCAGACGGATTATACGAGTTTGCTTTGCCTGGTGACTTCGTTTTCCGTGCGCAGTGCTTAAATAGCAAATAAAAATCGGAAAAGGTATCTGTTATAGCCGGGTTGCGGAATATAAACTGATTTACACTTTCGTAATTTCTACTTCCAATGAGGACTAATTGAGCTCTAAATAAGTAAGCCAGGACAAGTGATAGCGATCCAAACCTTGTTTCTTCATTTTCAAAAGCACGAGTACGCGAGCAAAATTCTTTAACATGTATGTTTCAAATTTAGTACAGATGTAATAATTCGCACAAGTTTTTACGAGATTGCTTGCAGAACCCGCAGCTGATCCTGGAACGATTGATTTCTATCTCTGATAACTAGCCCGAAAATTGCATGTCCACAGATTGATCTTTCCTGAAAACAAGATCGGGCAGATAAGTGGTATAGTCCGCAAGACGAATACCGAAAAAAGATAGATAAAGAATTATTTCTACTCTTCTTTGTTTGCGATAGGAGAGAGAGGTCATTGAGTTAGATCATCCGGTACGTGCATAAGCACGATATGAACACGTCAGATCAAATCAATATAATGTCTATCCGCAGACTAGTTCGAAAACTTTGATCCTACGATATATTTCATTATTCGCGTTTCAATAGTTTCGCATCTGAAATTATGTGCATCATCAAGTATTTGCATTACTTTATCGAAATTGGCTCCATGCACTTCCACGATAATTTTGCGCAATTTCTTCAAAATATGAGTTGCTCCTTCTAATGCAGATACCTCTGCTCCCTCTATGTCTATTTTCATGACGTCGACCCTTTGCTCTCCCAAAATATTATCGAGAGTATCACATTCTATTTCTAGGGACCCTCCTTCAGGCCGAGCGACATTTGATTCGTGGAGAAATGCATTAGAAAGGCTATACATTTCCGAGCGAATACGATTTCTCGTGTCTACTCTGTCATACAGTGTCACTATCCCCTTGTGATCTGATACTGCTTTGTTAATTGCAGTAATACATTTAAAATCGTTTAACTCTATGTTTTTACTTAGTGCTTTGTAATTTCCGGGGTGCGCCTCTATTGCTATGATAGTTACCCCCTTTGATGAGTATTCCTTCGCGATCTTTAACGAGTAATAGCCAACATTGGCCCCCACGTCCACAAAAGTTTCGCCTTTATGCATTATCAGGTGAAGCAAAAGCTCCTTTTCCCGTGGTATATAGAACATATAAAAGTCATCTGTCCCCTTTCTTGGAAGGGCATTGATCCCATTAATAGAATAGGGCCTTTCAGGCAAGAAATCTATTTCAGATAACCCACTTCCTCTTAGGAACTCATCCCGCTTTTTCTTGCCCATCCTTATACGTAAAAATAATCTGTATGCGATATATCGATACCTGGCGTACTTTAGAAAGATGGGAATAGAATCCATTTCGATAATTTGTCAAAATAGTCATTTCTATATTTGTCTTTCAATACCTCGTGCAAGACAAAAGTCTGATAATATATATATATATTCTTGCGCTAACTTTAGCCTAAAATTATCGTCGTAATTCAAAATAAATATCCGATCCAACATTCTCTTCTGTTCTTCTGACTTGGGATCTAATACGAGCTGGTTGTACACAGCGCTTTCTTTTGCATGAGGAAGGCCAGTCGTAGCTCTGTCGGCTGGAGCGAACAGTCACACGTGGCAAGTCACACGTCCTTTGTAGTATCGCCCTGGCCCCACACTCCAGAGGATCCCAGAAGATCTTTCGAGAAGAAAATCAACTGGCGATGGACGAAGTTTTGTTTGATAAGGATCCCTCTTCTTCCTGCCCATTCTGAAACGCAAAGATAGGCGATATCATATGTGATGGTCTAGCAAATTTTAGAACTAGAGAAAGAATTCATCAAATTCCACTTCTTAAATCAATCTGAAATATGCGAGAGTGAACCAGAAATTCTTCTTGAACGCCCAGTAAGCTTCATAAATTGGAACCAGCAATAATATTTTAATAGCTTGTTTTTTTGTAAGGGCATGGCATTTCCTAACTATATGCCCCTGCTGTATTTGCACGTCCTTAGGAACATTGATCACTTGCGGTTCAGGCCTAAAAATCATACCGGTTCGTAAGTGCTTCGTGTTATCTATCTTTGTATAATGATCAGCTACAGAATTCGGTATCTTTTTCCATATCTTACCTTCTTTATCAAAGTTAAACTTCACTACTGTATCTTCTCCAAACTGCGTGTCCAGATCCATATGTAATATGGGTCCTTTCTTAATTAAGGTGTGACCTAACCACCCAATATTCGGTATCGTCTCTCTTTTTACATTAAAGGAATAATGATCAATTCTACATCCCTCCACGGCATCTGCCTCCTGCATGTACTTTTTGATATTCTCAAACCAGCCCTTTCGTAAGACAACATCTGAATCTATTATGGCTACCCATTCTGTTTGTGCCATAGAGAGACCGTACTTGGTGGCCTGACCCAGATTCAAATCTGGACAAGAATAGAACTCAACCTTATCATAGGATAATGCTATCTCGTTAGTCCGGTCTGTAGATCCCGCGTCTACAATGATTATACGCCTTATTGGAATTTCGGCAAGGACCGCTTCTAAACACTCTTTTAAAAACTCTTGAGAGTTTTTTGTTCTTATGATTGCGTCAATGAGGCCCTGATTTAATGTCATAAGTAAGATAAAGTTAAAATTGAGCCGTTAAAGAATTTTTCTGATGTTTAACCCTGTATGTTAGTTGTTCAGTCACCCCACAAATCTTCACTATAACGTTCGGGCTTTAATGAAATGAAATTAGAACTCCGATAGAAAACGTCAAAAGTAAGGATGAAAAAACAGACTAATATATTATACCATTCGAGAAGGTACTGCATAGGAGTAATTAAGTAAGTAAGTAAGCGAGTTAGAAATTATGAACGAAACAGGAAATGCCATTTATCGCATTTCTGGTTTTCGTTCCAAATATCTTGTCAGGAGCATCAGTAGCACGCTAATTGCGTTTTCTGCAGATCATTATCTCAGTAGAGGCTGTTTCCTTCAATAGAGATACCAATATCAGCTCGATAGGATATAGAAAACATCCAACTGCAGATCCTGCAGTATCGCCGTATCGTTGCAATAATAAAGAAAGAGATCTCCACCTTCTCTTTGATGCCCTTTTTGTAGTATCCACAGGGGTGTTCATTAGAACAAACATAGGTCTACGTTGGATTATTTCAAATCCGTTCTCAATCAAGGTTTTTTCAATATGCGATAAAGACCTGCTGACCTGGTAGGTAGATCTTATAGCAGGGCCGTGTATGAAATTATCTGAAAATACAAAAATACCGTTTGGCTTCAGCATTGAGTGAATATTCTTAATTGCCTTCTCGTATCTATTATCGTCAACGATATGAAATAAAACATCAAATGCCGAAACTACATCAAATTCTTTTGTTCCGAAAAGGAATGCAATATCTGCGTCACTGCTTACATCTGCCCTATAGAATTCAGCGTCTGGGAATTTCCCTTTCAAACTTTCTATTGCGATATTCGTTATATCAATTCCATTTATGTGTCGCACACCGATTTGATTTTTCCATAGTCCTACATAAAAACCAGTTCCGCAACCAACATCCAATATGTCCTTATCACTGAAATCCAAGTGCATCGATTTGATCCTACTAACGAATACTTTTCTCCTGACTTTATACAACCAATTGTTATAGCTTCGTCCAAGTCCTATGAAACCCGCTCCGTGCAGCCCAAAATTCTCTTTTAATCGGCTTTCCCAATAATCCTTCAAACTCGAAGGCTCAGAATCAATTGGTCTTGGTTTCTCGGGTGTAGCAGGAGGACGGCTTACACTATTTCGCTTTATGATGCGTTTAAGTGCGGAGAACAATCGATATCTGCTGAAGTTTAAGTAGAATAAATACTATTCTGGTTCGCGTAGTCAGCTAGTTTCGTTATCATGTTCTGCTTGTGGAGTTGGTTAGGAAACACAGCTCACGAATAAATTCTAAGTTTTATGCCAATTCAATAACAATCTAGCAATCAATTGGCTTACTCAAGTACACTCTCAATTTTGCAAAAAAAATCCCTCTTGGTTTAGGATTAACTTTTTTTGTAATTTACATTAGTGTGTTCCCGCAGCATCATTTTACATATCCGAAAGGAGGAGGCTCTTCTCTCCATTTCCAGCTATCCTTCTTGTAGGTCTATTCTTTTATACATGAAGTGATCAGAGCTAGACCCCAGGTTGGCAAAGACATGCAAGTATCATCATCTTTTGATTTTAGAATCTATTTATAGTGTGCTATTGTCGTTTATTAATAACGTGAAAAATCAAATGAAATTTCTTCATTCTTTTTCACTTTTTTGGAGGTATGCCCGATATCGTTACATTCTATACAGAATATTCCTCCGCGTTAAAATGGGCAAAGATAAACGGGACAAGTTCTTACGACAAAACCGAACATCCGAGTTTGATTTTCTACCTGAAAGAGCTTACGTAACGGATAGTGGAGTTAAAGCGATACCAAGACGCAAGACACGCGACTTTCAGATGCTCTTTATATCAAGAGAACAAGAAGTGAAACGACATTTGGTCATGGAAGAAAATGAGACTTTTGTAGATGTGGGGGCAAATGTAGGTTCTTATTCATTAATGGTTGCAAATGATTACAGGGATAGGGTCGTAAAGGTTATTGCAATCGAGGCTCATCCAGAAAATTACAAGGCATTATGTAGAAATATCCAATGCAATAAGTTTGAAAATGTCATCATACCGATCAACAAGGTCGTTTCAAATTATAAAGGGCTAGTCGATCTGTACGAAAGATCACACGATGGAACTCGCGTGGATTCCGAAATGTATAGCGTTTGCAATGACCAACGCATAGATGCAAATAATATTCTTCATCCAAATGGGAAATCATTAGAAATAGAATGCGATACACTAGACAATATATTACTTAATTATAGGGTCGATGTGATAAAAATGGACGTAGAAGGTGCGGAAGTTTTAGCATTAAGAGCAGCAACGAAAACTTTGGAGAGAATACGGAAGATAGTAGTAGAGATACATGGAGATAAATCCGCGGACGTAAAGCAAGTATTGACAACCCACGGATTCAAAGTAGAAAGTATCAACGAAAAAGGACAAATGTCATATATCACAGGAACTAAGTGAATATTATCTACCGTTTAACGGCCTTTCACCGAGATATAATGACTCTTCAGCCGTCTTCTCTAACTAGGATTGTCAAGATAAAAATCATGCAAACTATGAATGTGCAAGCGGATTGACCATGGAGACAGAAATAATTGCACGGGGGGTCAATGCATAATATTCCCGATTTCCAGTGTAGCTTACAGGGATATACACTTAAAGCGCTCGAACAAGATGCATAGGCTATTTGTACACCATTTGGTGAGGAAATCAGTAACTATTCTATTCTTCCGTCAATTGTTCTAATCAAATTCGTGCCAACGAATACTAATATATCGTGTCTAGTGTAAGTGCAAATTATTCTTTTCCCTTTTGTTTACTTATTCCAAATACCATTGTTTTTCGAATACTACCGCGCATTAAAATGGATAGTAAGAAGAAAAGAGATGAATATTTACAAAATCATGTTTTTTGCGCTGTCCATCAAACGTTTATCTTTTCCCCTAGGAGAATATTTACCAGAACGTCCTTATTCTATTGATGGAATCAAGGCAATTCTTAGAAAAAATAATGACGACATACCCCAAATGCAGAAAAAAAAATTGAAAAACGTCTGGCGATGAACGAATATGTGACCTTTGTAGGGGTCAATATAGGCAAATACTCGTTAAGGATTGCCAATGGCTATAAGCATAAATCAGTTGGCGTCATAGCAATCGAAGCACACCCTGAGACCTACAGAGCTTTATGCAAAAATATCGAATGTAATTATCTCAAGACGTAGAAGCAATCAACACAGCAATAACAGATCATCAAGGTGACATTATATGAGAATCGCATTGGTGATCGAGTTACTGTGGCTAATCAGCATATGTAATGTATTTGATGAAAAAGATTCAATACAAATAAAATCTGACACATTCGATAATATTCTAAGTGGTCGCAAGGTTCACGTAATGAAGATAGACGTAGAAGGTGCTGAAGTCCAAGCATTGAACGGGGCAACGAACACGCTGAAACAACTTCGTCTGATCATAGTAGAAATACATGGAGGCAATTATGAAAAGGTAAAGCAGATACACCAACGTTATGCTTTTAACTTGGAAGTCATCGGCAACACTAAACCTTCTCCTGATATCAGATGCAGTATTGGACATATCATAGGTTCAAAGTGATCCAACGTAACTAACAGATGCAGTGTGAGGCAGTACATGAGATAATCTGGTATGCATTCTGTACGACGATGACCCGGGATCGCTTCATACTTCGTTAAACGGTATGGAACATGTATAAGTACAACTAATTCTTTTCTCCCTTCCATGTGCAATCCGTGTCAAGTACGATTTATTAGCTCTAGAACTTTCTATTGCAATCTGTTCAGATGAAATAGTCTGAATATTATAGCCACAAAAAACGAACACCCAGGAAAATATGGTTGGATAAACGAATTGGAGTCCTTAGGTCTAAAAACGACTAGAAAGAAAGAGCTGAATGATCTAAAAGAAATCCGAAGCAATACTGAGAACTTAAAACAACACATATAGTAGGAAGTCTTGATTCTGACGTGGTTCTGAGAAAAGAATTGATATGAAACGACATATGTACAAATCTAATGCGGTAGAAGGCTGCAGGATAGATCTCTATCCATTTAAAGAAGATACCACAATGTCTGTAGGATAACTCAAACAATATTGAAAAGAACCAACATTAGATATGGGTCTGTATGTTTAGGTCGAAGAAGACACACTACTAAAGATCAATTTCGGTAAAGAAGGTAAGAAGTGCAAAAAAGTGCAGAATTTTCTAACTGACCATGGATCTGGTCGTTAAAGAATTTTTCGTACTTGGTCCCATCTTCATCACTTATTGCAAACAAAAAGTGGGATCTTGCTGGTCAAATTATTTTTCTAGTGTGGCCTCCGTGAGTCTTTGCCATTTATTTATTTGACATCTCTAAAAAAATGGGATTGATAGATAAATAAATTTTAAATAAATTATCTCACATTTTACTATGAAAGGGATTTAGAAAAAGCAAACGCAACAACTTGCTCTAAGTTATTAATTATGCCAGGTACGTCTAATAGATCCAACACAAACCAAGTTAGTTCATTTACTCAAAACAGGATATTTGTATTATAAGCACAAAATAAAGTGCCCAATTTTGTACACGATTAAGTAAGATGTAATTGAGTTATATATACGATGATGACATCATAGTACGATATTTGAATGAAGAATCCATCCGTGCCAAAATTTCTCAATATGCGAAGCCATAATTGGATGAGAAGACGGTGGCTTGACTTTAGAAATGGTCATAGCATCTATTTAATTTTTCTCATGACATTTGCTAACTTCGTAACAATTCAATACCAATTGCTACTTCAGAGGGTGCCTGCTATTCACGCACTCAATATCAATATTTGGATGTTCGCCTTAATTTTTATTGCAATATATCTTCCCGTCGGCATGATAATTGGATACTGGCATAGGAAAAATCAATTCAGTGTTGAAGCGGAGGCTTTGTTTAACCAAAACCAAATAGGTGCAACAATGACTCTCTTTTTGATTGATCTGATTGATGGAAAGGTGACCGAGGAAGAAAAGCAGCACATGCGAAAATACCTCTTAAAAATAATGAGACAGGCTAATAGGCCCTATGGTGGAGTAAAGAACATAGAAGGTCAGCTCGACAATGATTCAAAGATAAATATACCAAAAACAGAGTAACTCTATACAACTCATGTTCAATTCTACAATAGACCATGCGAATTCTGCACATATGGGATCAGGCTGGTGTCGCGTTTGTCCTGGCGAAATATCAAAGATTAAAGGGACACGATTCGAAGGCAATCATGGTTAGGGAATATGATAAATACGGAATTGGTAAATTTTACAACCAGTACGTCATTGATGCGACATTAGCTGATTTTGATCAAAAAAGCTTTGACGAAGCGCACTCTGCAGATATTCTACACATACATAGTAGGAGCGACATGGTTTTTAAGTTTCGAGAGGAATTCGGGAATTCAAAGAAGATCATCCTTCAATATCATGGAACGGATATTCGCGGAATAAAGAAGCAGAAGCTGCCGCACAGATCTAAACTATCAGACTTGGCTGTTCGAGGTATATTTACATACAGAAGGTTGAGAGACTTGATACTGATAAAAAAAAGGATTCATACTAAAGCTCAACGTCTGGCAGACGCGGTTATCGTTTCTACTCCCGACCTGTTACCTCTAGTTAGTAAAGCTATATATCTTCCGAATCCGATTGACACGGATCATTTTAAGCCCGATAAGATCTCTTCAAGACCTGAGAGAGCACAGGCGTTGACCATGGACACTGAGGCAATCGATATACAATTAACGCTCAGCTATTGTAAGAAAAATAATCTCAAGCTAGACATTGACGTTTATAATAGGATCAGAGACCCGATCATGTACGGGGACATGCCAGCCTTTTTGAAAAAATATGGACTGTACGTTGACGTAAGATATGTCGATGGCAAAATTCTAGAAAACTTGAGCAAAACTGCCTTGGAGGCATTAGCTTGTGGTCTTGATGTTTTAGATTATAAGTCGAATCGTAGGCATGGTTTGCCTGTTGAGTATGATCCAATGAATGTCACTTCTCGTCTCGAAACTATCTATTCGCGCTAGAAGGAAGCTAACAATTTTTGCACTGACGATTCGTTCACTTCAAACGCCCATATATGGATAGATGCATGAACAAATTCTAGTGACAGAACACACCCAATCTTCTCGATCACAGCGAAGTCCTAGATAATATCGGAGTTGAGTTGACATATTGCTATTTTGTATCTTCTACCGAAAACTGCAAGATGTCTCCATGGTGTGAAGCCTGTCTCTTAT
>DAOM01000191.1:18977-19886 GCA_002501855.1 Candidatus Nitrosopolaris nunavutensis | reverse complement strand
CAGTACTGTATCAGGATCTTTGGTAGCAAAAAAGGCTTTGAAAAACATGTATCTGACACGCATATTTCACACTTTTCCTCTTCTGAATCTAATGTCATTACTAGCAAAAAACGAGAAGAATACCAAACCGAACAATTCGAGTCGACACTATTAAAGAGAATGACGAAAGAAGAGAAGACACGCAAAAGAACTCGTGGTCCATACAGGAAATCATCAAGCATGTATTGATGACGTAAGAAACATTTGGGAAATATTTGAGCCTCATGTCAACAGACTCTCATTTCCCATATTTTTAGCGGAACAAGTAATGACTGAGGATAGTGAATTTTTCGCACGCATTAATAAGCGTCAGCATTTTGATGAATCGAGAAATAAATAAAAGGTTTTGTGTAATATTTACGTACGGCGTTGTTTCAAAATTAGTTCCATTTCATATCAAACCAGCGGTTAACCTAATACTTCACCAGATATTGGCTTTTGGTTTGACTGGTAACGAACAGCATCTTATAATTGATGTTGGAATATCTATCATGGCGGATCTAACTTTCAAGACAAAGCTCGTGCGCCCCGAGCACAGCTAAGAGCAAGAATGCTGATCAGGGGAACGATCGACGGTGCCCACTCAGGTCGTCTCTAATGCCCACAGGAGACGTGTTCGTTGTAGTTAACAAAGAATTGAGGGAAAAGATTGGCAAGGGAAGCGGGGAAGTGGTTGAGATGACCGTGGGTCGGGATACATCGGCGGTTGTTGACAGTATTCCTGCTGACCTTAAGAAAGCGCTGTCCAAGAACGCAAAAGCAGAGACCTACTTTCGAAAAATGCCCCCTTCGCATAGGAAGGCCTATGTCCAATGGATTGAACAAGCAAAGAAGGCAATTCATCTGCTCTTGCAGGGAAAGACTCAGTTG
>DAOM01000191.1:12856-18694 GCA_002501855.1 Candidatus Nitrosopolaris nunavutensis | reverse complement strand
GGGAAAGACTCAGTTGAATACAACAAAAGCCGATGTGGAATTGTGGGAATATATTCATCGTGAGTGGTGACGACGCACAATGCTTGCTTTGGGACAAGGATGCCTAACTCGTGGCAGGCACGTTCGATCTTATCTAAGCACTATCGGTTGTTGTCTTAACGTCTAAGCCTATCTACCACGCTCAATAAATAAGTCAACTAAGACAAGTTGCTTCATGTTGCCTTCGGAGTGAGATTACAGAGATCTTTCCGCCTTAATCTCCTATAGCTTACCAGAACTGCTTATTCCGATGCTCTGGCAGATTTAATACCGCTAAAAGGAACATGCTTTCATTATTTTTTATCTTCTGGCTTTTGCAAATGAATTACGCATAAACATGTACCAATCGTACAACGTTTTATCTCAGTTGCATCTGGTAAACGTGCTATCGTCTCAGTGTGATAGTTTATTGGATGCAAGCATTTTATACATAGAGGTTCATTATACATTTTGATTATATGATAGCCTTATTAACTACGAAAATCGATTTAAAGTTCTCATGCTCTGATAAACTTCATATGTATATATTTCAAAACCTCTTGATTCACTGGTAATTCCTTTTTATACATATTATATTTAATAGAATCTACTATAAAAAGACCAAGTTCGGTGCGGATCTATCTATCATGGTCGATCTCATAAATGATCATGATCTCAGGCTTTGTTGTTGCTGTTGTGTCTGAGTGTTTTGCAACACCAGGTTATCAAAATATTGGTCAAATTGCGCTGTTGTCGCAATTTCTCTTTAGCTTCTCTTCTCCTTTAATTGCCAACAGAAATGCTGATACATTACCTATGCCCTCTACCAATCTAAGACTGCATACGATATGTTCGATCTATTGTGTTAGGAGCATTTGTGTTAACGGCCACCGAAATACAGCAACTGTCCTCAACACCCGACATTACAGCCAAGCTGCTAATTTGATATCATGTATCATATCGCTAGTATATCACTAGCGACTTAATAAGTGAGCTGACTTGTATAATTTGCAAGTTTGACCTAGTAAGTTCACTTTCTCGATAACATTATAATAACAAAATACTACTATTTTGCATATTGCGCTTTGATATCAAGCGACGCATTATTTATATGGTCTTGGGTATGATCGTTTTTTTAATTGCCTATTCTGCTGGTGCAGCAGTTCATATGGGTAAGCAGCAAACAGCGGACTTAAGACAACATTTTGCCCAACAAATTAGAGGCATTGATCAAAACGGAATTTTCATCAACAACGCCAAGATTGCGCTCGGGATGTTTGTGCCTGCAGCAGGGATAGGACTGGGAGTAATTTCTGGTTTTTATACAGGGATGATATTTACTGCGATAGCGCAAACGTCTACTCTTAATAATGTTCCTCCTCTGATAATTCTAATTACTCCGTTTGGGATTATGGAAGTTTTTGCTTATGGTATAGCAATATCCAGAAGCGGCATATTCATTTATCAACTTGTAAAGAAAAAGCCATGGAGAGAATACGCTATCCCAATCCTTATTGAGGTTGGAATTGTTATATTAGTATTATTGGTTGGAGCAGTAATTGAATGGCAGATTATAACACAATTCAGTGGCCCTCACACTCTACCAAATGTATAATTCAGGAGTCCGGCTAGATGGCCGAACTATATTCATAGATCGTGACATTTTAGATTAAAATGACAAATAAACATAAAAAAGTATGTAAAGTGTATTCATATTCGAGTCTCTTCACAAGCAGGACAATTACGCGCTAACTTCGACATCCGTGCACCACACTCGATACAATATTTTGTAGAAGAACCGCTAGTCATGCCAACAGATTTATTTTTTTATCGACATAATATTTCAAGCTTAACTATATATTTAAATGCACTTGTGAAATCCGTAATAATAAGAAGTGTTTTAGATTTAAAATTTTTTCATGATAGTAATAGGTACAGAAAATATTCTTACATAATAGACTCTATTTTTGAGAACGGATCTAGACTATGGATTAATGAAGCACATAATTTACTTTTTCAAGGCATAATTAAAAACAGTAGAAATATAACATCGAATCAAGATTTGAGACTGGCGTTGACGTTATTGGTGGATAGTGGTTTGCTTTTGTCACTGGAGGAGTCTGGTCACAGGTCACAATAGGTATCTAATAGCAGATCCTGCATTACACAATCTCCTAAAGGAAATCATCGACTTTAGAAAAACCGTACAACAAAATGAAGGAAAAAGTGAAACAAGACAGATTGAGGAGTCTGAATTGATGAGGACAAAAAAATAAAACTAATAGCCGAATCATTGCTATTACTGAAATAAGGAAAAAACATGCAATCACATTGAACGAATTCTCGTTTCTATCCGACGTTATCCAAATATTTTGCCCTCCTCTCTTTCCAGAATTACCGTATAGAGAATTAACGATCCTGCGAGAATAGAATTTCTGATCAATAATAACTCAACCAAATAAAAAGCTAATTTAGAAACCA
Source organism: Candidatus Nitrosopolaris nunavutensis (assembly GCA_002501855.1). Taxonomy (GTDB): domain Archaea; phylum Thermoproteota; class Nitrososphaeria; order Nitrososphaerales; family Nitrososphaeraceae; genus Nitrosopolaris; species Nitrosopolaris nunavutensis. The sequence goes on along the minus strand of DAOM01000191.1, from coordinate 16,195 downwards.
AAAACCTAATTTGTGATAACTTCTTCTTTATAGGTGCCTCTGGTTTAACTTGGGTCAGCTGCCAAATTCATTTTCACTTCCAATAATAAGTAATCGTCATTTTTAGATGATGCCTATGCAAGTAGTGGTGGTGTTAATAATTCGGTTATCGATTTGTTTGAAGGGCTGGTCATAACGTGTGTGTTTATCTAACGAAGTTAATAATACTCTGTATGAGACAATATTATTTCATGAAAATGTTTTATATACAATTGTTTTTTTTAAACTTCATGACATGTACAAATTCTCATGCAAACTGCAAATATGTCTTACGCTTTACCTGATCAATTACCATGACTGAAAACGGGTCGAAATATTTTCCTTCTAAATTACTAACCTTGCCTTTAAAAACAGTTTCTTTATCGCCTTGTGTCAAATGCTCAAAAACATAAACCTTTAGACTTGAAGTGTCGACCCCATTTTTCCTCAAGAAAATTGCAATGTCTGATTGCATAAAGTTCTTTTTTGGATCTCTAGGCCATGGTCTGGGCAGTAAAATTACGCTTTTCCCGTTTACTATGGCATTAACTAACTCCAATTTTCTCCCCTCAATATCTCCACTTACGTGGAAAGTAGCTACATATGCCTTATCAAGTGGAACTTTGCATCTCGCTGCCGCGATTTGGATTGAACTGATACCTGGAATAATTTCAACATTGTCATCTCCAAAAATTTCTAGTAGTCGATCAACAACCTCCGATTCCGAAAAGTTTACGTCACCTGTAAAGGTCACTGTGGAATAATCACTATCCGCCATTTTATTATATACATCATTATATACCATCTCTTGGTTCTCCATAGTGATCTCAGAAATTTGTTGTTTGCTTCTATCTATTACACTTTCTATTATAATCAGAGTATATTTATACCCAATAACATAGCGAGATTTACTAATTGCATCTTTAGCTGCATCAGTCAAATATCTTGGGGATCCTGGACCTACTCCTATAACAAATAGCTTCTTTGGCAAATTATGATATAGATGATGAGTAAGAGAGTTTTAAACTTGGCCTTTCTTTAATTGCATATTCGCTTTGTATTATATTAATCATAATACACCATAATAAGACATGCAGCCGAACTTTAACCTTATGTATACCTTTAGACTTTTTGTCCTCACTTTTTATCAATGTTAGAAGACACTGCAATAAATATAATATAATATTACGATAAACTCAAGCCGGTTTATCTCACATCACGAAATAGATTTAAGATATTTAGCTAGAGGAAGCGAAGAAATTAATCAAAGTATACTTTTGTAATAAAGAAATGAATGCAGTCAAAGAAGGACCCGCCTCCATGGCAATATCCCAACAAGATTATCATTGAGCAGATGTTTGGCTGTTGTTCATTAAGGTCGATGATCGCACTATGAATAACATAAGATTTATTCAAACGTATACTACTTATATTATCTTCAATAAGTCCTTCAATGAAGTTTCTAATGCCTCATTCTGTACCGTCGTCATCATCCTTAGTAAGTATAATTTTTATTGCAGTCTTAACCTTGGCTTCTATATCTATAGCTAACAAATTTCCATATATCATGCAACATGATCGTAGTCATGTTGCAAAAGCCTTAGCTCCAAAATATCCAGAAGTTGGTCTCCCTTCTCCTAAAGGACCAACAATCCTTGATCCCAATCTAAAGGCTGAACTGGTTTTCAGAGGATTAAGATATCCAACCAGTATGGCCTTTTTAGGTCCTAATGATATCGTGGTCACAGAGAAAGATGCAGGCACAGTAAGAAGAGTTGTAAATGGTACTGAGCTGCAACATGCTTTACTTAATGTAAGCGTTGCAACGTATGCTCACAGGGGGATGTTAGGTATCGCTGTCGCTCCTCTTACTACAGCAACCTCGTCTACTAACCATGGAAATCGTAATACTACCACCTACGTTTTCCTATACTATACTCAAGCCCAGACACACACCGGTGACGATGTTACAGAAGGAAAACAACCATTGGGTAACCGCCTATACAGGTATGAATTGATCAACAACAACAAGCTAGTAAATCCAAAGATGCTGTTAGACCTTCCGGCAACTCCAGGAGCTATTGGTGATGGCGGTAAGGTGATTGTCGGACCTGATAATAATGTGTATGTTACTATAGGCGATGTTGGCATTAATGGTCATAGTACTAAAGCACAGAATATCCAGAACGGGAGTGAACCGGATGGAACTAGTGGGATACTCAGGGTTAATCAGGATGGTCAGCCAGTAGTACCCGGCATTTTGGGAAATAAATATCCGTTAGACCTTTATTATTCCTACGGAATGTGGAATAGTTTTGGGCTTGCTTTTGATCCTGTAACAAGAATTCTATGGGATACTGAGAATGGTTTGATATTTGGGGACGAAATAAATTTGGTTGACCCGGGATTTAACAGCGGCTACAATAAGATTGATGGCATATGGCTACGCGGCTATAATATAGATCAAGCAGAAAAACATGTTGCACCCCTTCATCCAAATGATTTAGTCGATTTTGGTGGGAAAGGAAAATATCATCCGCCCCAGTTTACGTGGTTTCGGAGTGTAGCTCCGACGGGAATTATATTCCTTAATTCTAACAAGATGGGTAACCTGTATGAAAATGATATGTTCGTTGCCGATGCAATAAATGGAAATATTTATCACTTTAAACTAAATTTACAAAGAACAGGATTACTGCTACCTAGCGGTCCACTTGCGGATGGGGTAGCAAACAGTTCTGATCCTCTTAACCAGATAATATTTGGAAAAGGCTTTGGTGGGATTACAGATCTTAAGGTAAGTCCCTATGATGGCTATCTATATGTGCTAACATTTGACGAAACACAAGGGACGCTATATAGAGTAGTTCCTGTTAACAAGTAAACAACTACCGGATAACGGGTCTAGATCTGATTTTGTCTTAGTCTCTTTTTTTCTTCTAGCCGTAGGTGAAACTCTTATGCCGTTCCGAAGCAGGGACAAAACGTGCCATCATGAAATAAATATATTTCACGTCTTATACCGCCTACAGCCAATTCAAATTCCCTGGCATGGAATAATTCGAAATCCTGTAGGCTGCTACGCTAGTTTCGATCAAATAGCAACTGTTCAACATCGTTAACGTTGGTTTACTGCAAAGTTATTTGCACTTGCAGCAAGCCATCTTCATATAGTTTGTCATACGTACACATGTAAAGTGTACCCTCCCGGGAGGGCGGCAGCGTTAATTTTGTATTTTTTTACTAAAAGTTTTAAAAAGTAATGTTTCCTATGAGCGTATGAATAAGGCTTTTGGGCCTTAGTGAACATTGTTCTAAAAA
>DAOM01000191.1:0-12615 GCA_002501855.1 Candidatus Nitrosopolaris nunavutensis | reverse complement strand
TAGTGAACATTGTTCTAAAAACTGTAGTTTGGCCTACCAAAAAGACCAGGGTAGAAAATAAAGTGCCGTATTAAGCTTAATACGTTTTGATCCGATTATCGACAATATCCACTAGTGAGTAATAATGTTGGAATAGATTTTACTGAATTAGGCCCGCCATACGGCACTAAACCCGGGTCAGCCGCCCCAAAAAGAACAGGGGTGTCGCAAATAAAAAAACAAGATGATCTGATAACAATAGGCTTTCGGGTCAAACCGAAGGAAAAGGCAACATTTAAGACTGTTAATCGAATGGACAACCAGTTCGCTGTAGATCCCAATACAAAAGAACCGAAGAATCTTGGATTATCCCTCTAGCGAACTTGTGACCAAACTAGTAACTTTTTCATAAGAGTCAATTGATTGCTGTTCGCAGGAACTTTTCTTTTCAGAAATCATCATTTAATGTAAGTATAGGTATCCGAAATTGGCGGGTAGCATCAAAACCAAGTGAAAAATTCAAATTCAGCCTCTATACGCTCAATTTCGGCTCAATCGACTGTTAGATTCGGCAGTACTTTCGTACCCGCTCATCAGGGGAGAAACTAAGTCTTTGTCAATCTCTACGCCAATACAGGCAACGCCGTCAACAACCATCAAATTCTATGGCCTGGAATATTATTGAGTTTGACACACTGACTTAAAGTCTCTAGTCAAAGGTGACAATACAATAGGGGATTATTTTTTCATTATTTTTTACACAAAATCTTAAAAACAAATGTTACGTATGAGCGTACGAATTGGGCCTTTTCAAAAATTCATCATTAATGTCTGTATAATCACCCATAATCAACAGAGTAGGCCCAAAATTCTGACAACTGAACCAAACCTTCGACACTATTTTACTGGAAATAATTGTTACATATGACGGCTAATCCTTCAATCATTGTAGCGACTATACCACCTCTAATAGGGCCTTGTCATCCGTTTCCATTCTATAGGAGGTCCAGCATGGAAAATTGAATTCTTTTTCATACTTGGAATAATCTCTATTGCTGCTTTTATGTCAACATGAACAGGTCTTGAACTCTGAATTCTTTCTCGACTTTTTTTATCTTATTTGCATCTTCGATTCTGTGTCTATTTGCTCACTCACTTTATGCTGCTACTAGCAGTTACATTAGGACTTCCTGTTGGACTTCCCGTTTGAAGCATTTCTTGTTCCTCCAATGCATCTTCCATCTCTATGGCTAATTTCCGAATAGTTTCTGCGTTATATCCTTTTGCAAGTTCTTGGTTAACATGCAGTACAGAAGTGTTTATCTTTTCATATGGACTTCCAATTCTAGCTGGCAATGCGTCTGCCTGTGCTTGTGTTACTATGATGCTTCCTGGTGGTACAAATTTATCATCAGGAATACTAACACCGTCGGTTATTGTACTTGATACTCCTATTGCAACTCTCTTACCGACTTTCGCAGTAAAGATCAAGCTGTTCATACCTACAAATGTGTCATTTCCGACATATGCAGGCCCATGAACGATTACGCCATGAGCTAAGCTAACTCGATCGCCGACATATATAGCAAAACCATTCTTAAACGCACTATCATTTGCCTTCAAAAGAGACCCTTGAGCCGAATATCGTCTGTCATCAATATTCTTACCGTGATCTGTTGTTTCAAGTGCATGTAAAATGACGCCTTCCTGGAGATTGGAATAGTCTCCAATATGAATAGGAGTACCTTCATCACCTCTACATACTGCAAATGGTGCAACCAATACTATCTTTCCTATCTCGCAGTCCCCTATAATTACTGCAAGAGGATCAACAAATGCAGTTTTAGATATTCTTGGAGATGTGACATTTGGATTGAAATCAGTTTGAACGCTAGAACGAATGTTTGTGGGGGTAGTTGCCGTAGTAGCGTTGCTAGTATTATTTGTGATCTTCAATGGTTGTTGCTGCTGTAAAACTACTGCTGATGTTTTCAGAAATATTTGGTTAGAACCTGCTGCCATTATAATGGTTATCAGAACGACCGTCAATATCAAATTCTTATTAATTTTCATATGCAGACATTTTTTGAAGGGGTTTATCATTAGTATATCGTCATTGGTTAGCATCTATATGTAAACATTTAATGAGAAAAATCACTGATTTTGATTAATGATGGAACTTGATAGATGGATTCATTGCGGGCACTATATCTTTTGTACCCTCCCTTAAATCCAGGCCAAAAATGCTAGAACTAGTCCCATCGACACTATTAGTTGCGACTGATTTCCAATAGCTAGTGATAGGAAGCTAGTTGAAATAATAAGAACCAAGGCATAGACTATCGGTGCTCAAAGTAAAGTTATCTGTTGTAACAAAAAGGATAATAGGAATATTGAGAAAGTTTTGTAAGGATATATGCAGACTCTAAAGCTCGCAAGACGAAAAATTCAGAAAGTTATTATAACATCGATTTCAAGCGTTGTGTAGAATGTGAGATATTTTTGGAATGTGAAAGTATGAGATGTCCATGTTGTGATCATGTTCTAAGAGCAAGGCCGTACAGCAATGTATCCAAAGCAAAATTGCTGCAAAGTCTTTACTATGTCTCGTGATCACAGAAGACATCACAATATTGTTGTAGAATATATAATCTAGTTCAAACTTATGCTGGGTGACTGTCGGATTATTCTTATCTATTCTTTTCACGACGACGATCACAGTATAGGGGGCCCCTATCATCATTAAATCCCTCCCTCTTCAGCTGGCATTTCACTGTATATTGCAAGCTATGAATTAGACATTACAAAAGAAAAAGTTGCAAAAATTATTAACCACGCAAATGCCAATAAGGAAATTAGACGCCACTCGCAATATCATAAATGAGGTTCTTTTAGTTAGGTAATGGTCGGTTCAAAAGGAAAAGGATAAGTAGAATTAATAAGTTACAAGGCAATGCGATTAAATCAATTGAAGAAAAAATTAACAAATGTCCTTTTAGTGATAGCATCGTTAGTTTTATTGATCACTCCTATAGTATCGGTAGCAGCAGCGGCTACTACTACCTCGACTACCATTTCAACAGCCACACCTATCAAACATCTTGTCGTGATATTTCAAGAAAACGTTGCATTCGACCACTATTTTGCTACTTATCCTAATGCTGCGAATCCCCCTAGCGAACCAGCCTTTTCACATTCTCCTTACACACCTTCAATCAATGGTCTGGCTGCAGGTCTGTTGACTAATAATACAAATTTGGCAAACCCATTCCGCTTGGATAGATCTCAAGCTGTAATAGTAACCTCATGTAATCCTGCCCATAAATACACACTACTTCAGAAATCTTTTGATGGTGGTCTTATGGACAAATTCGTTCAGAACTCTGGATTATCCTCACAGAAAAATTGTGATCCTAAACTGGTAATGGGCTACTTTGATGGTAATACGGTTAAAGCACTCTGGAATTATGCCCAACACTTTGCAATGAGTGATAACTTTTATAGCTCCAATATTGATCCATCCCTTCCAGGCCATCTGAAGATCATCTCGGGTCAAACCCATGGCGCGATGCCAACTAACATGTCAGGTAATGTGGCTAACGGTACTGTAATAGGCGATATACCTTCAGTTTACGATGATTGTTCTGTAGGTACGAAAATATCAATGACAGGAAAGAACATAGGCGATTTAATGAATGAAAAAGGTATCGGCTGGGGATGGTTCCAAGGAGGTTTCAAACCATCTGGTACTACTTCCAATAACAAGGCTATTTGTGGTACCGCACATGTGAACATAGCAGGCAAGAACATTACCGACTATGTAGTACATCACGAACCATTTCAGTATTATCGATCAACTGCAAACCCACATCACTTGGCTCCAACTTCAGCTGCAATGGTTGGAAAAACAGACGACGCTAATCATCATGCTAAGAACCTATTTCTTGATCCTTATACAGGTTTAGGGAAATGATAATCTATATGCTATGAAAAATGACAATGCTAGTCAACAGTAAATCCATCCCTCCCCAATCAGTATTTCACTCTATATGGTTATTAGCCGCAAGGTCGTCAACAGCATCCACCTTTATTTTCGTCCTATATGGCACTTTAGAGTCTTGTCCAGGGGGTCCAGTTAGGTTCTGAATAACTTTACAACCCTTGTTATCATGAAGTTAATCAATACAAGCGATATTGTTGATGCAGCTAATGAGCCAAGCATAGATGCTTGATATGACAGTACGCCAAGTTGTAGAAACTGATAGGTGAGTAATACCTTTGATAATGAATTTCAGAAATAGAAAAGGCAGATCGCTCTTTGTATTACCTTAACGTTAGCCCAGCTCCCTATGTTCCTCTCTACAAATCCGACATGTAGGCGCTATCTATAGGCATAGACTGATCTCTTCTTTCCAGCGTTTAAATGTGTTGATAATCCTAGCCTCTTCATTGAACTATAGCTAGAACATGCAATTTGCTTATGCGATGTTCGACCACTCATAAAATAATATTTCAATGAATCATCGACTAATGATAACGCACTAAAGATACCTGCGACAACACTACCAGCCATCGTTGCTATCAACCTCTTTCTTCTGGGTACAAGTCGGGTAGCAAAAAAGTTACTACAATAGGAGCTAATGATATTGGAAATAGTACTAGGAAAACTTATCACAAGAGATATACTAATCCAGACTAGTTCATTAATAAGAAACTGCTTGTTATGTGAACTCCACACTTTGTCATCCTTGTAATTCACTGTTCTACTAGATGATATTAACGGCTTGATTAACCTTGTAAATTAACAATGTTAACTCACATGGTTTAGCATGTCTTAACTGTCTCCTATTGCTAAAAGTAGTTGGTGATGTAGATATGAAATTGGAAGGATTGACTAAGTTGGGTAGACTGACTAAGTTGGGTAGAATAGAATTAGGGTTAATCGGAGGCATTGTGCTAGTGGTGGTGATCATGAGCTATTTGATATTCTCAATACAGGGTCCTACAATTCGTTTGACTCCATAATTTTATTTTTCTTTCAATTTACCAACAAACAAATCTTGTTATCTGTATACACCGCTCTTGATTAGACGACGTAATATCTCTTACGCTGTTTACAAACCATGTTAACCATGAGTAATTAATAAAATGGGTGCAGCGCATTCCATTTTTTCTGATATACTTTATGCTAAAGTAGTACAGCTCATCTACAAGATTGAAAATGGCGTTGTTAATTATAGTAGTGTATTCGTCGAATATACGATGTTATTTTTATACTCACACACTGTTAATCTCATTGATGAATCCAAAAACAAGCATTGTATTCAGCATTGCATCAATCGCCGCGGTAGTGTTACTGTTTGCCTCAGGTTCTATAGTTGGAAACCAGCTAGCATTTGCAGATGGACATCATTACCACCACCACCATTAGAACTAGAACAACATAACTTCAATAACTGAAAGACATTGGTACTTGAAAAGACCAACTACCGCTTTTTTTATTTTTTTGATGAGATGGGATGGGGAAATGGATTCGCTTAACTGGGAGAACCCGTTAGGATTAGTGGCGTTAATTTATGAAAACTAAATCGATATTATCCATGTTAGTATTGATTGTGATCATATCTTATGTGTATCCAACTGTAGCAACTAAGCAAACAGTATTTGCACAACAGGCAACAAAACCAACAACAAATTTCTTGCCATATGTAAATTCCACGTACGGCATAAAACTACAATATCCTTCCAGTTGGGATAAGGAAGAAAACGGTACAAGACAGGATACAGAAACTGACGTTGTTACATTCTCTCCTCCAGTTGTAAACTCCAATGCAAGTCTCGATATATCGATAGATAACATTTCAGATGAAAAAGGTATACCTTTAGCTCAATATGCAAGTGACAGTATCAGCGATTTAAAACAATCTCTTAAGGATTTCAAATTGGATGGATCAACTACAAATAACATACTTGCTGGATTACCTGCATACAAATCGATATATACCTATGTAGGTGAAAACACTATTTTCAAAGATATGGAAATTGGAGTAATAAAAGGCGATAAGGTATATATTCTAACATACGAAGGAGCAATAAATGAATATGATAAGTATCTGCCAATTATACAGGAATTGATTAATTCATTTCAACTAGCAAAATGAAACGCTGCTGCAGAAACAGGAATTTGAAATGAAGAACATGAATATGGCGACTAATATGGATATTATCGTATTCTATGATTTAATAGCGAAATTCGAAATATTGGATATAGCAGCTTTCGTTTCATAAGGTAGGAAGCGCATTTCTATTAGCCAAGTATGAAAAACAATCGCTGTGACCTCAGATCCCCCATCGCTTTATCATACAAGAAATATACCGTAAAAAGTATATTGTACATTCGACGAATGTACTGCAAAAGTAATAATAATCATATTTTCTTATATCCTTCTAGTGGCTAATCAGACCGCACATTCAATGTTGAAGCTATTTATGCCATTTTACTCTCTCATCATTTATAGGTCATACCTTGCTTTGCAATCAGCTTCGGTTAAGATACAAAGAGTCATGGTTAGCAAACCCAAGCTATTTCTAATAATATCAGTGTTGACTATTGCTGTACTACTACCATCAGCTATTCTTCCGTATATTAACCACCCGGTCTTCGTTTACCGGATTTCTCTCCATGTAGCCAGTATCATAATATCTGTTTTTCTTATTGTAGTCTCGATTCTTACCTACAGGAGAACTGGAAGTATAAAGATATTGTATACATCAATTGCCTTTCTTTCGCTTCTAGTGGTTGAATCGATATTTTTACTTCAAATAATCGACAGCAGTAGTAGAATAATGATTCCTATGGCCTATAGGGAACTACCACATATTCTCCTTTTGGCTATGTTGGCCCTTTTTGGATTGGGCGTATTGAGGGTGGAAAAATAATGGAGTTGCAAACAGAGCCTACGGATTCTTACACTGATTCAAGGCATCGTAGTAAAGCCTTAATTCTAAAACAGATTGATAAAAGTCCAGGCATAAGGTATAGGGAGCTTCTCAGGCTGACTGGCTTAACGAATGGTGGACTTGAATATCATCTAAAGATCCTTGAAAAGTCACATAAAGTAAAAGTCGACAGACATGATGGCAGAAGAACCAGATATTACCCTCTCAACATTTCAGCAGATGAGTCACATATCCTAGGATGTGTCAGGAACAATGTTTCAAGACAAATAGTATCTTTTATACTTGAGCATGATCTATGCACTTTCGGAGAGATCGTTGAACATATTAAGAAGGCACCATCTACTTCCTCTTGGCATCTCAAGAGACTTTCTGATGGCGGAATAATATCGATTACTTATGGACAGGAATACCAGCTTTATAGTATTGTAAACAATAATCTTGTGAAAGCCGTATTGTACAAGTATGAAGAGAGCTTTAGAGATAAGATTGCAAATGGGTATTATCAAATGTTTGCGGAGCTATAGGGAAGAATATACAGATACTTATTTACAACGATAATCATTAGATTATGTCTATGATGATTAAAATTGAAATCGTTAACTTTGTTTTCCAATGAACTTCTACTTTACTCTCATTGTTTTACGTTATATTACTTTTCGAGAAAACATTGGTAACTTCCAAATTTGGGCAATACATATGATATGTATACGATATCATATCCTTGTCATACCTTCATGCTGCTTTTACATATGAAAGTAAGAGTCTACTTCTGCAGAGAGATTGATCCTGAAATTATTCTTAAAGGTAATAAAATTAGCAGACAGGCATTAGATACTATCTACGATTTAGTTTGGGAATGCGAGTTTAAAAATATTCTTAATGTAGGTAGAGTGTGGCTAAAATTTAGAGAAGAAAGACCCTTTGGAATACCAGTAAAGGAAAAAAGAAGTCATAGCAGAATAGCTGCAGGAGATATTATTCAAATAGCCAATGATTTTTACATGGTTAACCAAGTTGGTGCAAGACAAATAGAAGTTACTATGTGACGATTCGCAAAATGGTCAACTAACTCCTGACGTAGCATGTCCATTCCTTCATACTCTAGATGTTTAATGCTTTTAGAATGAGAATATTCTCATCACACTCTGAAGAAACTCTTCTTCTCAGATGCGAAATAAAGTTTCTTATTCAAGAGAATTTCTTAACAGTTGTTAAGTCTGTTTATCCTAATAGTATTGTAAGTGTTTAATATTTTCATCAAGAGCTTTATATAATTCAACCATAATACAGGATATGTTGGAAAACATAAGTCTTGCAATGTACTTCATCATAGGTTACGCAATAACCTACCTTGCACTCGAGATAGCTTGGCATTTTACAGCCTGCAGACTGTCAGATAAGACGATAAAGCCGTGTCTGTTTAAGCAAGTGAAAATGGTCATGACAGCAGAAAGAGGATATAGAATATAGGTAAAGGGTGGAAGAGAAATCAACCAAGTACATGGAAACAAAGTTGGTGATAAAGACAATACTAGATAATGAAGATAGCTTGTCAACTAGGAGCCCAGTAAGGGTAGAAATATTGTCATCTGCAGAGAACACCCCATTACTAGATAAAGACCTTCATGAGATTCTTAGAGATGCATCTAATTGTTGCGAATTCACAAGCTATGTCGATAGAAATGGAGAAACACTTGTAAAAATAGAGTGCGAGGTTAGTGAAGATGAGAAAGAACGTGTTTGGGATCTTTTGAGGTTTAAGCACAAAAGAGACTGCACCCTATCAGCAGAACCCGCCAACTCCGTGAACAATGAACAATAGATAGAACTTAATCCTTGTAAGCCAGGGGTTCAAATCGGAATACAAAACTAGTCATGAATCGATCCTGTGTTTTATAGATATATTAGTAAAATATATTGGATTGCTTTTGACAGAATCTCCTCTTCTGTATCCTCCTTTGATTACAGCAGCACAGTCAAATTAAGGTGGTCCAAAGGTTATACTCATAAATGATATGCTACACGATATTTTGCTCAGACATCATAGTAAAGCATAAGCTCTTGTGCAATCGATATATCTCTAGCTTTTGCTAATTCCTCGTATTTGAGCACTATATAAGTCTCCAGTAATTCGTCGTGAAAGCATCTCTTTAAGTAATCTGAATCGTTCTTCAATGATTCGAGTGCTTCTTCTAAGCTTCCTGGGAGTGATTTTATTCCTAAACTGTTTCTTTTAGCATCGGACATCTTGTAGATATTTTCATCTGTTGGACTCCCAGGATCTATCGTCTTCTTGATGCCGTCAAGCCCTGCAGAGACTATTGCTGAAAATGCCAGATATGGGTTAGCAGCTGGATCAGGAGCTCTGAATTCAATCCGTTTTGATTTAGCATTATTTCTTTCATTAATAGGTATACGTATGACAGTAGACCTGTTTCCTTTTGCCCAGGCAATATAGACTGGAGCCTCAAAACCAGGAATCAGTCTATGATATGAGTTTATCGTTGGAGCTACAATCGCAGCTAAGGAATGAGCATGATCAATTAATCCACCTATAAAATATCTTCCAATTTGACTTAGTTCAGCGTAATAATCATCACTATCATAGAAGATGTTAGTAGTTGATGACTCGTTCCATAAACTAATACTAGTATGCATACCTGAACCATTATCACCACCATTTAAAGGGTCATTTTTATCAAAAAGTGGTTTTGGCATAAAATTGGCTACTTTATTGTACTTCCTTGCGACATTCCTTACAACGTCCTTGTATATCTGAACACTGTCTGCAGCCTTTGTAAGCGCACTATGCATAAAGTTAATTTCTATCTGACCGCAACTTGCTACTTCGTGGTTTAGGTTTGTAACATTTATAGAAAAGTGTTTTCGTAAAATCTCAGCAACATCAAATCTAAATTCTAGCAAAGAATCTTGAAATGGAGGTGCATCATATCCACCCTTCCTTCTAATTGGGTACTTGCAGCCATCACCTCCGTATCCCTCTACTGATAAAATTTTGGGTTCATGATATTCACTATTATCATTAGATTTATCACCGTTAAGATCATGATTATTATTATTATGATTAAAAATGATACTGTCAAATACAAAGCACTCAACTTCAGGGCCCATTTGACAGGTTAGATTATTTTCTATTAGAAATGCTTCCATGCGTTGTGATACATATCTGGGATCTCTTACCAACCTGCCTTTCTTGAAACCCTGATATACATCCGCGATAACTGCAAATAGCTTGTTATTGTAATTCGAAGATAGTGGGGGTGGCGATGCTGATAATAACGACGGAGGAAAGATCCTTACAGTAGACCTGTCTGGTACGAGTAGCAGATCAGAATCATCGATACTTGCAAATCCTTTAATAGACGAACCATCTACTCCAATACCACATTTAAAAAAGCTATCAAAAGTTTCTTTGTTTTCGAACACGTACTTTGCTAGAAACTTGCCGAGGACATCAGTATACCTTAACTGAATGTAACCTGTATCTATAATCATTGTTATGCCATCAATTCCTTGTTCTTTTTCTTCCGGTTCTAATGCGGAATTCCTTCTACTAAATGTCATCGATTGACACTAGTATATGGATTTAGTAGGATATAACATTTTATAGGTATTATATTAATATATGATAAGTATTTATTGACAATACCTTTTATTTGTCAATTGTCAATGAATTTAATAGCAATGGACGAAACAGATGTTAAAATACTCGGAAAGCTGCTTTCAGATGCTAGACTTTCATATAGAAGAATAGCTGATGAAATAGGCGTCTCTCCTCCTACAGTGCTTGCTAGAGTAAAAAAGCTAGAAAAAGATAGCATTATCAAATTTTATTCAGCTATATTAGATCATGAGAAACTAGGTTACGATCTAACTGCAATTATTGAGGTCACGTCTGTTAAAGGAAAGATAGCAGAAGTTGAAAAACACATTGCCAAGTTCCCAAACGTCTGTGCTGTCTATGATATCACAGGTTTAACAGACATGATAGTAATTGCAAAATTTAAGAATAGAACTCAACTTAGCAATTTTGTAAAAAAAGATTTAGCGCTGCCATATGTTGATAGGACAAATACACATGTAGTACTGATAACAGTCAAAGAAGACTTTCGGTTTTTCTAGGATTCAAATATAGATGAACTGAGTACCGATATAGAAATTTGTATGTCTGTTACATAGCAAGCTGTTCGATTATCGGTTCTGATTTTTCCTGATGCTTCATATAAACCGTTGACTGCCACCAACTGTATATTTCCTCGAGTCTGTTACTCAACGTAAAATGAACATTACAGATTATTGGGACCCTTTATGAAATTTCAAATGCACATCATGGCTTCTTATATGCTTAACCTAGATTGTAAGAGAATATTCAAAGAAATAGCATTAGAATGGAGAGGGGGAGACAAATCCAACTTTGTCATGGGCGTGATCAGAAGAGAGAATGTGGGAGAATTCACCAGCACTATTGTCAGGAAGCTCACGACCAAGTAATATCGGGGATTAAGCCCCCCCTTTCATGTGTAAACTCTTTTCTTAAAGGAGTGTTATTGAGTATAAACTACTCTTCATGCACTGACTAACCAGCTTCTCATAATATATTTGAGCCAATTCTGATAATTTTTGGCGGTAATAGTTATTCTGCGGACTAGTAATAGTTATTCTGAGTCCTCTTCCTTCCACGACGTCTGCTTTCAAATTAGTTCGGTGGTATGAGAGACAAATTTGACCCAATTTTGCAACCCAGCATATGCACAATTAATTTGGGATTTTCGCTTTGTCATTTTTCACTCTATTGGCACTAAATGCCCACGTTGACTTAAAAAGGGTTTGACTTACAAAATTACCAGATCAAGCCTCTTTCTTTTTCAATAGTCGAAAAGACATGACAAAAACAGCCAATATTACTCCAGCGCTAATTAGAAAAGTAGCTCCCCCAATTGAATTATACAAAAATCCACCCAAAGTTAGTCCAACGATACTCGCCAGGCCTCCAAAACTACCTGCAACGCCCTGTACTGCTCCTTGAAGTTTTGATCCTGCGCGTCTTGACAATATGGACATGAAAGAGGGCCACATAAGACCGTTACCTACTGCAAATAGTATTATAGCGCCGCCGATTGAGACAATATTATTTGATACAAATAAAATAAAATTTGTACCTAAAATAATGCTACCAATGATGACTAATTTTTCCTCTGAGAATTTTTTTAATGCTTTACGTAAAACAGGACCTTGGATCAAAACCATTATTCCACTTAATACTGCATAAAATATTCCCAACTGTGTTACTGACCACTTTAGATCATTAGCTGCATGAGTCGGAAAGGCAGCATAGTAGATATTAAATCCAAGAAATATCAAAAAATATAATATAAGTAAAAAAGAAATATGTTTTAGTTTGAAAACATCTCGCAATCTAGGTTTTTCAGTGTTTACTGTCGAATATGGCTCCCTGCATTCCTGCGAAAAAACTTTTCTGATGGTTCCTTCTTCCGGAACTAATATTTCTTCTGACGAGGGCTTGGATTCTCTTAACAGAAAGCCTATTACGATTAACGTGACCAAAGATAGAATTAATGCTGCTAGAACTGGCAATATTGCTCCATAGATAGTTCCCCCTAAAATTCCAGCTAGTGCAGGACCTAGAATAAACCC
>DAOM01000175.1:599-10618 GCA_002501855.1 Candidatus Nitrosopolaris nunavutensis | reverse complement strand
TCAGTGTTTATAATATCATTTCTGTGGGAGATAGATATTAGAAACAACACTTCATATTTCCAAGCCTAAGAAATCATGTATATGACACATCATAAATCGGTAGTATTGAATGTTCTTATGAAAATTGAGAAAAAAGAATGTTTTGGGTACTGGTAACCTTGCGCCGGTGATAGTACCGGGGAGATTTTCTATCAACCTCCTATAAGTTACCAAAATTGTTTCTAAGACTTAAAATCAGCCCTATTGGCAAGCACTAAGATTTTCCTTCTTTAGTGGCTTGAAGCACGCAGAGTCTATCCTTCGAATCGCACGAGGTCTCCGCGATGAATTGTTCCACCCCGCTGAACTGATGCATAGACTCCGGCATTCACCTTGTTGTACCTTGCGATCGTGCGCAAGATACCTAAATCTTTGGGAAGGTCGCCCTGCGGCAGAGTCGTCATCACACACCTTGTGCAAGATCCAGTCACACGCAGCACAATATCCTCGCCGATCATTATCTTCTTGCCCATCCATAAATTCTCGATAAAGTCCTTCTCTCCAGACGCTGACTCTATCACTATGTTTGGCCTAAACCGTCGAACCTCGAAGCGTCCTTCTGGATAGAGTTCTCGTAGACGGTTGATTGTAGAAGTCGTCAAGAGATGAATTACAGCAAGATCGAAGAAAGTTTGGGAGGGCATGGTTTCGTCGGTGACCTTCGCTCTTTGTGCTAGGCCATCTATATCCGGCCAGTACTCCTCGTAGCTTGGCCTCTCCAAACTAGCCCTCATGAGCCTAACATCTTGATCAAGAACCTTTGACAAAGTGTAATCAATATTATCCTGATCGGAGAAAATGTGGGTGCCATCTGGGAAGGTAATCCTGACTGATGGAATGTTCTCGACTACTTGTGGTGGGTCTATAAAGACAGAACGAAAGTCGAAGAGCTTTCCCCATTTCTTAGGGTTCTTGGCACTAGCCACCTTACCAGTTTTCTGGTCGATTAGTGCGTATGCACGATCCCCTATCAGTCCGCGTTCCGTTACGTACGAAGAATTGAGCTCCTCTCCCAACATTGACTTCACGGGATAACGCCAGATAGAAACTACCATTCCTGTATCGGTACGAGCTTGATTCACAAGCAGTCACACTCTATGAGATTTCAGAGTGCAATATAGCGTTTGGCAATATTAAGGTCGCAAACAACAACCAGGCTCACTAATCTCTAATATCAGTACGCACAGCATTTCGTTAAAATACATTATGTTATTTATCTTATATACGCTAATTGATTAGTTGATCTATCGCCCAAAGAAGATAGTGTGTAACCGACTAGCAAATAACGAACATATTAAGGTTCAAAAATCCGGCTGTAACAACAAATACTGCACTAAGCTACAACAAACAAGGTGTAGCTATCCCAAATCCAAAGAAAAAATAAACTATTAGGATAGTAAATTAACCATCATTATTTGATTCTTTACGTTGCCTGTTCTATCCGTTCCCTTTCTTAATTACCTCTTAGCGTATTCTTTCATACCTGTGAAGTCTACTGCAACGAAGGGTTCGTTTCCAATTATCCATGCATTATGTCCGGGTGGAAGATAACCTACATCTCCAGGACCGAATTCTTCTTCAGAGCCATCATCCATTTTAACTCTCATTCTTCCAGAAATAACATATTGTGTATGCGGAGCTTGACAGCTTTCAGTTTTAACAATAGGCTTCACGCATTTCTCCCAACTCCATCCAGGTTCAAAATATGCTCTACCTATACTAGTCTCACCAACCTTTGCGATCTCAACTTTGCCCTTATCGAAAGAGCGTGTTTCATCTGGTGATTTCATACTCTTTTTTTGCAATTTCGTTGTTGTTGTCATATATTGACAACAATGAGTGCTTGATTTATCAATATTTCTATTATTTATTCAGTTGTAGGACTCTTCAAGGGAGTAACTTCTCTTCTTTGTACACCTGAACAACTGTACAGGTGTGCCACTGACTACTAGTACAACTAGCAGTAATGTATGCATTAACCAAGGAGCAATTCAGCCGATATAACATAACAAATGATCTTGAAGGAAAGCAAGATGCATATTCTCTACATTTTTTCTGTCAGTACAACAACATTAAGTATCGATCTAATCCTGACTGGCTGCAGGGCATAGGAAGTGAAACCATCTGAATAATATATAAAATAAAATAATTATTTCAAGCTTGTGCTGTTTAACTTCACTATCGGACCAAATGCCTTTCCGCCATAATTGCTCGCTCTAAATACTGGTTCTAAATTTCCAGTTTTATTTGGCTGTTCAGAACAATGAAATGTATGCAGTTAATACAGGAGCGTATTTTAGTAAACCTGGACCTAAAACAATAACAGGGTTAGAAGTATTAGCAAAGATAGTTGACCCAGAAGGCTTTGAAGACATTAAAGTACCTAAATATAAAGAACGATGAGCTGAATAATCGGAAGGAGAAGGACTTCAAAATACGATAGTTTTGAGCGTGATAAATGAGCTAACTATTGAGTCATTCAAAAATAATTCAAAGGGGGAGGCTTATTGTTGGTTATTTTATGAGAAAAACGGTTGACAATAGCTAATGTCCGGTCGGCGCTGTAGTGACTCTCCTTTGCAGAGGAGCTACGACGTATGGGTTCATAACCACGGTTGCTGATTAGTTTAGACCGCTGATGAGTAATCAAACAATTTGCGAAGTAGAATTAATCTATCAAACTTGGAAATAGTCAATTCGTGGAACAAATCGAATCGGTCAGGTGTAGTATGACTCATGAAGGCGCCGTTGTTGAGTGTGATAGAATACAATCTGAACATGAGCTGATACACGAACATCATTTTGCTCCCAGAAGAGTGAAAGGAGCAGATCATTTTGCTATCTGTTGTATTACTTGCGGCGCTTGTTACTGTCATATTTGTGGCAAAATACTAGTCGCCCTCACCGATAGCTAAGCTCTACAACCGTAATTACTCTTGAGTCAGTATAAGAGAGAAAGGTCAAAAGCCATGACCCAAACCATATGGTAGAGTTAAAGCCACTCGTCAAGTTACGTCTTAAATAAAAGAGCGCAAATATAAGATAAAGTCGAAGATATCTGAATTATACAGCTCAGATATTCGTGTTTCATTTGGATATACTCCATCCTACAATTGCATCCTTTAAGGGTGCACCTGTGTTGGTAGGCATGATAATCGACAACGTTTTCGTTTAATGGTGTTGGGGAGCAAGTAAAGTCTATGCCACATGCTCACTTTACAAATTCACGAAACTTTATAGCCCATAGAACTTACGGCACGTGTTAGCGACCGTATGAGTACAGTATCCGTCACATGAAATACAATCAGGCCTTTGGTAACAATGACTAGACGATATAGTTGATGGTTTCTATTCTCATCTTTTTTGCGGAGACAGAAGGACTCCTCACTTTAGGCACCTCAGCAACTCATCAACGGGCATCGTATTTAGTATGCTAGATTTTTCTGCCCAGCCACGCCTAGCTTGACCTATCCCAAATTTTAAAAATCCAAAATGAACAGGATGATGTGCATCTGAATCAATTACAAGTTTAACACCCTTTTGTATAGCCATTCTTACATATTCATCTTTTAGATCAAGACGGTCATAATGTGCATCAATTTCCAGTATAGTATTAGTATCATTTGCAATATCTACCAGTTTCTCAATATTGACAGGATATCCTTCTCTTTTATTTATACGCCTGCCTGTAGGATGGAATATTATATCGACGCTAGGATTCCGTGCTGCTTTTATTAGCCTATCAGTTTGGACTTCAATTGGCTGTGAGAAATTAGAATGAATAGCTGCCCCTACGATGTCGAGTTTATCTAGTACATTATTTGCGATATCAAGTGATCCATCTCTCATTATATTCACTTCAGCACCAGATAAAATTCGGAAATTATTAGATTTTGTTCGAGGAGTTGATCTTGATAAATCAACTTCATTAATAAGTTGCCTTTCTGTTTTATCCGGCACACGCCTTATACGATCATTTACTTCTGCAATTCTGTTTGCTTGATCTAATAGTTGTTTTTCATCAAGTCCGTTTGTTAATTTCAAACTTTTTGTGTGATCTGTTATGACTATATATTGAAGTCCGAATTTTTCATTGGCGGCTAAAGCCATCTCTTCAATTGACATTGTTCCATCTGTGCTATTGCTGTGGACTTGCAAATCACCTTTCAAATCATTGTATTCTATTAGTTTCGGTAGTCCCTTGGCTCCCTTTTTTGCTAGCTCAACTTCTCCCAAGTTTTCCCTCATTTCAGGGGGAATCCATTCCAAATCCAGTGTCTGGTATACTTCTTCTTCTGTTGAACCAGCAATTCTGTGCTGAGAATTGTCAAAAATCCCCCATTCATTCAAGTGAAGGCCTTTGGCGAGTGCTATCTTACGCATAGCAACACCATGTTCTTTGCTGCCTGTAAAATATTGCAATGCTGAGCCAAAACTTTCTTCAGGAACGACCAATAGATCAGCATCCATTCCGTTATTTAAGCGGACGAAGGTCTTGGTTGATCCTTTACCAAGAACCTCATCTATTTCCGGCATTGATACAAAATAATCCATTACCTTTTCAACGTCATTACAAGCTACGACGAAATCAATATCACCTACAGTTTCTTTCATTCTCCGAAAAGAACCGGCAACAACTGCATTTTTTACTTCGTTAAACTTCAAGAGACGTGTTTCAATTTGTTTTATTAGAGGATAAACCTCGCCTAAAAGATACCGACTTCTTCCTTTCTTAAATAGTTGAATTTTTTTCAAAATTACTTCTTCTTTTTTTTCAGAAAAACCACGAATGCTACGAAGCTTTCCTCCCGATGCTGCTTTTTCTAAACCTGATAAATCTCTGATACCTAGCTTGTCATATACAATCTTAATCGTTTTAGGACCTATGCCTTCTAAACCATAAAATCCATCAATATCTATATCAGTCTTGGATTTTAACTCGTCTAAATATTGGATTTTTCCTGTTGTAAGGTATTCTTCAATTTTTAAAGCAATTGCCTTTCCGACGGACGGAATTTGCATCAGTCCTTTCAATCCGTGCGTTGCGTATACTTCCTCGACGTTTGAAGATAAATTTGCGATTACATCTGATGCCCTCTTATAAGATCTAATTTTAAAAACTATATTAGAGTTATCCTCTCCCTCCTCCATTTCTAGCAGAAATGCAATATCACGCAAAATACTCGCAATATTGGCATTCTTCATCTTTGCCTTCACCATATTATCAAAGTCATGCTGACATACCTAAAATTTCTTCCTACCGGGACGCGTAGTCCATTATCGCCATAAATATCAAATTTAGGAAATATCGCTAACATGCAAAGGTTAGTAAGTTAGAATAGATCTAGCCATAGTACATAAAAGCTTCACTATTATTTTCAAATGTGTTACAAGGGCGTTCATTCTTTTGTGGTACAGCTGCTCACGAATTATAATTAAGACGTAAGGAGGTATAAATATCCGTATGACTTTAATATTACATCTAATTTCGCTAGTATAGTTTCGCAGCATCTATACTCTACCTATCAAGTATTAAGACTGGAGAGATTATCACTCAATCAGATATTGCAAGGGCGGCCGGTGTAACAGAAGTCACTGTCAGGAATAGAGCTAAGGAAGTCAGAGATAAACTTGAGCTAAACCAACAAGGATGAATAGGAGTTCCTTCTTCTCGATAGACTCGAAATAGTCAACCCGGTTGTTGAATATTTGATATTATACTATTCCTATAATTAGATACCTCTCTTCTTCAACTGAAGGTGCAGAAGAAAGAGAGGATAGAATTCAAGTGGCAATAAGAAGTGTAAAAGTATATGTCTTTCATATGATATTGAGAATGAAGAGTATTGATCGGGAAACAGCCATTGGGAATATCCGATAAACACTCTTGGACGATGTTCAGAGGAAGTTCGATGCGAACAGGAGCCTCTGCGTCTAAGATACCTCGCAAACCTTCGCTTTTATGGGTAACAGAAGTCGGACCAAGCGTGTCTTCTCCTATATTTGGAGATGGGACAATCTACGTTTCAACTATAACAGGACGAATTTTTGCATTAAATCCATCCGAGAAGCAAATAAAATGGCATTTGAATGTAGGCAGTCCTTTAGTCTCGTCACCCTTACTTCACAATAGCATTTTAGTAGCTGCTACATATGACTCTTGGATTAAAGATGCGTCTTTTACAGGGAAAAATTTTGTGCTTGGAATTAATACAGAGGATGGGAAGCAGATTTGGGGATATGAAATCCCAGGTGACGTTTTCTCTTCGCCATGTCTGGTTGATGATGCGATAATAGTTGTCGGTTCTATGAATAATGGTATCTACGCTCTAGAAGGATACAGTGGGAATGTTCGGTGGAAGTTCGAAACCGGTGGCGAAGTCTGGTCCTCTCCATCATATAATGGAAATGAGATTTTCATAGGATCTGATGATGGTTTCCTTTATTGTTTAGATATAGATGGGAAATTGCGGTGGAAAACAAAATTGAATGGCAAGATTAGATCCTCATCACCATGTTTATCGTTTGATGAAGGTCAAAGTCCCTCAGTATTCATAGGTACTTACAATGGGGGGATGTTTTGTTTGAATCAATCTACTGGAATGATAAGGTGGAGTAAACAGATTCCAAAACCTGTTATGGCTTCTCCTGCTACAATAAAAGATAAGGTCTTCTTTGCTGCATCAGATAAGAGAATATACTGTTTTCAGGTCAAAGACGGCTCAAGGATATGGGATTTCGAAACTGGCGATAAAATATGGTCATCACCATCTCTATCTGAATATGCTGGCGTAATGTTTTTTGGGTCCTTGGACTCCCATATTTATGGGATAGATATCAATACAGGCAGACAAACCTGGAAATTTCCAACAATGAGTATAGTTGACTCTTCAGCAGCCATTGCAAGTAATATGATGCTAATAGGATCTCGTGATGGTTTGCTTTATGTTTTTGGTTCAGAAACTACGCCTTCGTACATAAGATGACCTAAGATGTGATTACTCTGCTGATAAGTCTAAAGTGATTTTCTGCTTGAATGTCAGCGTGGTATGTGCTGTTTCCATCACCATAGGTAACGAAAACACAAAAATAGGTACTGATCACTGGACAACCTTGATGATGTCTTTCTCCACAATATCTTTTTCTGTGGGATGATGTCCCCCTCCTCTGTTGTCATTCGTTGCACCCAAACTTTGTAGTTGCACATAATGAGTTAAATCCTGTGTTATAGCCTTGAATGCATTGATTCAGACGAGTTCCATTTAAATTAGCACACGCTGCTCCAGCATCCCTGATTCCTACGCTCCCATCAATTTTTCCTGCCTTATTGCCTGTCATGTAGTCTGCTGATGAATTGGATTTAGATTCTTGTGTTGTTATGTTAGCAGGCTTACTGTGCGAGGAGCTGCTTGAAAGTGTAGATGATGACGATTTTGAATCGGTCGTTTCGATATTTGAAGATGATGCGTACACCATTGTTATTGATGCTGTAACTAAGAAGGTAAATATTATTATGACTGCTGCCAAGAAACTACCACTGGTCATTTCTCATTTCCTCCTATAGTATTTTCTTTATTTAAGCCTCTTGTTATTTCAGATTTGCTATTGCCACAAATATATAGACTAGCAAAATAGTCATGACCTTCTACGCCTTTACCCCACTTCACGCATGTTTGGTTCTTGTTGTTATTATTCAATTTTTTTAATGCTCCATAAATCCATTCTTCGTACCCAGAGCGTTTCAAATCCCCTTTACACCATTCTGGTGATATAATTGTTGCAGTTCAGATATAACAGGACTACGGGTGTAATAATTGTTGTGGGATTTATTCTTGCAGCAGTTATAGCCGGAATTGGTGTTGTTACAGCGTTAACTATCTCATCATCAGGCCATACTTTTCCTTCAAAGCAATGTGGAGAAACACCGATGAAGATTTTTGATGATGAAGGTATGCCAAAATATATTATTATTGGTCCTTGGCTACAAAGTTATTCCAGTAAATCCAACGACAACTGAGGTTACGGTTACCAGCTGCACATGAGAAAACATCATACTAAATTGAGTTTAATCATGATTAGACATTCTGTGGTGGTAGCTAGTGGTAGTAGTTATGGGTCTTCAAGTGCATCAGAAAATCGTTTTCCATTTCGATCAGGAGCTTGGTTGCTACCAACGATAGCGCCTCTCTGAGTCCTTGATAGGATAGTCATTAGCACTCATATCGCGTATGCGCATGAGGCCATTATCATCAAATTCCCAATGCTCATTGCCATGTGTACGCATCCACTGCTTTTGATTATCCGCATCTCTCCACTCGTACTCAAATCTTACAGAAATACGATTTTCAGTATAGCACCAAAGTTCCTTCATCAGACGATAATCCAATTCTTTAGCCCATTTACGTTTTAGGAATTCTATTATTGCTTGTCTACCTGTGAAGAATTCTGTCCGATTACGCCACCGAGAATCAGGAGTATAAGCTTGGGCTACGTGCTCTGGATTGCGAGTATTCCATGCATCTTGAGCAGCTTTAACCTTTGCACGAGCTGTTTCTTCATTGAAAGGAGGTTTGATAGGACTATTGATCATTCCACTTTAGCCTACCTCGGTCATTACATTTTATTTATGTGATTGCCTGAGAAATGGGGTGTAATTCGTCCTACTTTTCATAACTTCCGTTAAGTGCAAACTGGTTGTGATTGTTAAATTCGTTGTTAAACAATCTAAAAGTATCATACCTCTATCTTTCCTAGTATAAAGAATTGCAGACTTTGGAGTCTTTACATAATGGGGATTTGATTAATGTAGCGTTGAAAGAAAAGAAAGGAGCGCCACCACCAACTTTAGAAGATTCTCTCAAATGTACAATTTACATTTGTTTCATGCTTCATGTACATCCCACCGATAGGCTTTGGGATTATACTTTGCAGGTCACATTTGCGTCTCCAATACCAACCAATGCTACTTTGTTCCTTATTCCCATTATACATTTATTAACAAAGTAGTTACCAATACACAAAATCTAAAAATTACAGATAATGGGAAATTCTCTCTTGCCGGACGTGGATATGAGTTTTAACGCACGCTTAATTGTAGATCATACATCAATATGAGCAGGAATCCCAGATATGACTTTGATCTCAGAAAGATAAAGTGGAACTTCTTCGATGAAGGAGTTGAATTTGGCTACAGGTACCAAAGGGATACCCTCAACAAATCTTATATCCATCGCATGAAGGGTCAATATAATAGGAATGGCATGAGAGATCCTTCTTCTATGAACTAATAATTTCGATGTCCTCTCAGCTTGCCTTCTTGCATAAGCTGATATAGATGAAAGGTCGTTTCGCTTCCAGTGTTTACAATCAGCTACGATAGCTAATTGAGAATTATAATTGACTCCAACTACATCAATTTGCATTCTACTTGGCTTAGAAAAGTGCAGATTGCATTCAGCCACATATCCGGACAAATTGAGAAGATTTGAAGCGAACGCTTCAAAATCCTGCCAGCTTAATGATCTAGAAATTGTTTCTATGTCGTTTCCCCTTTGGAGTGCAAGTATTGCAAGTTTCATTCTGTCCACTTTAGAAAATGAATAACTATACTGAGAAATTTGGCCTATCCCACTCTTGACCAAATATTCTAAAACACCTCTTGCCGTTGTCTTACCGATGAATCCAGATTTAGCTTGAAATTCTTCCAGAGTAATCTCAGGTGATAGGGCAGGTATTGCCATAGCCAATAATGCAGGATGCACAAAATGACATTAGTAAACTACTATTTTAACAGGACTAGAAAACAACCTGCTAGCAAAGAGGCTATTACGAGCCAGTCCGTGTTTGCTCGTTCCCCTTTATCATAATAGTGACCTTCGGTGAGCGGAACAGGCAGCTGAAGCAGTATTCGACAGAACTCAATTAGAGAGTGTAGCTAGCTGGGTCAACAAGAAACAAGAAACAGGAAACAGGAAACAGGA
>DAOM01000175.1:0-219 GCA_002501855.1 Candidatus Nitrosopolaris nunavutensis | reverse complement strand
GAAACAAGAAACAGGAAACAATAATCATGAAATGTTGATATCCATAAAGTTCACAGAATTAGGAAAGGCACAAAACATACCCAATTATCCTGTTTATGCTTCTGGTGCAAGAATAAGCAAATTGCCAGTTTACAATTTTACCCCTGATGGAAAAATCCAGGCAGGGTTAAGTTGGGATCCTAACGTTTTGCTTACTGGTAAAGAGATATCTTTCTTTGT
>DAOM01000007.1:22529-33072 GCA_002501855.1 Candidatus Nitrosopolaris nunavutensis | reverse complement strand
TCATATCCCCTAAGTTAACACAAAATGTCCATAAGTTAACAGGCTATCCAAATATCCCTAAGAATTACCAGTCTCAATTATGACACTGGTAATAGGCATAGTCAGAATATATATCTTCATAATAACGTTCTAGTACATGTCTGTCTGTTTGAGTCTAACATGCCGTGTTTTTGGTGAGCATGTGGGATTTTTTCTTTAAGTGTCTTAAGTAGTACTCCGTAGAGTTGTATAGTCAAAATGGCGTTATGAGAATTTAGACCAACGATGGGAGCCTAATCTATTGCCATTTCCTCCTAGAAATGATGCTGAATCTGGAAGAACGGGAGAACGGCCATTGTGTCGGATTACGGATTTTCTGCCTCGCAGTACACTGCAGAAAATACAGGTTGATATAATAGAGCTTCTTAATTGAAGTCTGCCCGAGAATTGTCGACTAATAAGAAGAAAAGAATAGTGATTATTGGTGGTGTTGCAGCAGGAACCAGCGCAGCATCAAAAGCTAAAAGAATTGATCCCAATGCAGATGTAAAGATAATTCAAGAAGAGAGTGTGGTTTCTTATGCTGCGTGTGGTATACCTTATGTCATAGAAGGAGTAATAAATAATTTTGAAGAATTAATAGAAAGGCCCCCAGATGTTTTCAAAAGCAAATATGATATAGATGTAATCGTAAACACACGCGCCCATAAAATAGATAGTTTTAGAAAACAAGTGCATGCAACAGATTTACAAAGTGGCAAAGAAACTATATTTGATTATGATTTTCTGGTAGTAGCAACAGGTGCCAGGGCAGTAGTTCCTAATATCAAAGGTGTTAATCAAAAAGGTGTATTTTTTATAAGAAATTATAGTGATGGAGTAAAAATTAATGATTCTACAAGAACAAGAGATGTTCATTCATCTATAATTGCTGGTGCAGGTCTTATTGGCCTTGAGATGGTTGAGGCATTTAAGAAGAGAGGCCACACAGGAAGAGGAGATATGGATGTGACAGTAGTAGAAATGGCTGATCATATTCTTCCTAGTTTGCTTGATAAAAACATGGCCAAGATTGTTGAAAGAGAGTTGGAAGCTAACGGTGTGAAAATTATACTAGGTGAACGTGTAGAAGAAATCCTTGGAAGAGATGGACAGATTAAGGGTATAAGAACCAGTGCTAAACGTGATATTGATAGTGATTTCATAGTTCTTGGGACTGGAGTCAGACCTAATTCTGAAATAGCTAGAGATGCTGGTGTAGAACTAGGATATGCTAATGCCATCAAAGTAGACGAGTACATGAGAACTAACATCCCGGATATATTTGCAGCAGGTGATTGTGCGACTGCTAGAAACTACATTACAAATAAAGACACGTACATACCCTTAGGCACAACAGCAAATAAACAAGGACGAGTTGCAGGAGAAAATGTAGCTGGAGGAAACACAAGATTTAGAGGAATAGCTGGAAGTGCTATAACCAAGGTATTTGATCTGTTTATCGGTAAGACTGGATTAACTAGCGAAGAAGGTATAAGAAATGGTTTTGATCCTGTTGAAGAAGTGATAGAAAGTATAACAAGAGCTGGTTACTATCCTGGCAATAAGCCAATTTGGATAAAGATTGTAGCCGATAGAAAGAGCGGAAGAGTGTTGGGCTCACAAATTGTTGGTGGTGAGGGAGTAAAAGAGAGAATTGATTTAATTGCGCTAGCTCTCTTACTTAAAGCAGACATTAGAGATCTGGCAAGCTATGATGCATGCTATGTTCCACCAGCTTCACCCGTGTGGGAACCAATTAATATTGCCGCATCACAGACCGCAAAACTAGTAATTTAACCTAACATTATCATAAATCAATAACACCAGCTGCTACTGTTTATACTAACAATAGTTAATATTTCCAATACATCATAATACAAGGAGAAAAAAAGTAATGTCGCAGGTCGCAAATAAGGGAAACCAAGGATGTGGACCTTTGCTTCCAATGAAAACATCTGATCTCTTTCTTAGATGTCTTGAAGCAGAAGGAGTCGAATACATTTTTGGGTTACCTGGCGAGGAAAACGCTGACCTTATGATATCATTGCTAGATTCAAGCATTAAATTCATTTTGACAAGACATGAACAATCTGCTGCCTTCATGGCAGATGTTTACGGTAGGCTGACAGGGAAAGTTGGTGTATGTCTTTCCACGCTAGGTCCTGGAGCCACCAATCTGACAACTGGAATAGCTAATGCAAACATGGACAGATCCAGAGTACTGGCAATTACTGGACAGACTGATTCGCATATGCTACACAAGGAATCGCACCAAAATATGGATGTGATAACTATGTTCAAACCAATAACAAAATGGAACCAGTCAATTCGTAATGCAGATAATATTCCTGAGATTGTAAGAAGAGCGTTTAAAATAGCTCAGGAGGAAAAGGCCGGAGCAACCCATATCGAATTACCACAGGATGTGGCAAAACAGGAATCCAGAATAAGGCCTATCGAAAAACCATCAGAAGTCCTTCGTTCACATCCCAACAAGTCTCTCATAGAAAAAGCAGTGAAATTAATTCTTGAAGCTGAAAAACCGTTAGTCCTGGTAGGCAATGGTTGTATTCGAGGGAACGCGAGCTTTCATGTCAGAAGATTCGTTGAGAAAACTGGAATATGCTCTATGAATACCTTCATGGGAAAGGGTGTCATCTCTGATAGATGGGAAAGACATCTTCAAACAATTGGTATCAAAGCTGCAGATCACGCACTAATAGCCATGAAGGAAGTGGACCTGGTCATAGCAATAGGTTATGACTTGGTAGAATACAGTCCAAGATTTTGGAATGGCGATATCACTAAAAAAATTATTCACATGGATTTTACGCCAGCGGAGGTGGATACGTATTACCCACCGACTGTCGAGATTGCAGCAGATATAGAATTGACAATAAATGCTATATTAACCGAGTTAGAAAAAGAAAAAAATCAAAATCCTAATCTAAAATGCTTCCCATGTCACGATGTTCCGGCTACTTTCAAGAGAATTAAAAAAGAGCTTGTAGAGCGAGTTCTGAGATATGCAAATGATCCGAGTTACCCCATCAAGCCTGAAAAACTAATAGTGGATGTTAGAAGGTCACTAGATGACAGGGATATTCTAATTTCTGACGTAGGTGCTCACAAGCTGTGGATAGCAAAGACCTACTATACATACGATCCAAATACGTGTCTTATATCGAATGGATTTGCTTCGATGGGATTTGCACTTCCCGGCGCAATTGCGGCGCAGCTTGCTTTTCCTGAGAGAAAGGTTGTTGCGATGTGTGGAGATGGAGGTTTTCTAATGAATGTTCAAGAGATTGAGACAGCTGTTCGCCTCAAATTGCCTGTAATAATTGTGATCTGGTGTGATAGGGAATTCGGCGTGATTGCCTTAAAGCAAATTGACGAATTTGGCAAGAAGGCCTTCACCGAATTTAACAATCCCGATTTTGTAAAGCTGGCAAGCAGCTTCGGCGCTATTGGTTATGCAGTAAAATCAACAGTGAAATTTCCAGATATCTTGGAGCAAGCCAAGATGTCAAAGGATATCCCTGTCATCATTTCTGTAGATATTGATTATTCCAGAAATAAAATATTGCTTGACGACAATTTTCTAGACTAATTTTAGAAGATATCGCAGTTTAGTCGGATTTGGGTTCTACCTGACAGACTTGAACAATAATCACAGACAGCTTAAAATTTAATCCTCGATATTTCTGCTTCTGTATGACTATCTAACTTATTCTCTAACACAATACAACAAGAAAAAAAGGGACCGATTGTAAAAGTTCTAGCTTTGGATCCATGGAAATTGTTTATACTTTTTGTAGTATTCAACTAATCCGCCTTCCAACAACATCTGCCGCATGAATTCTGGGACTTTGCTAGCGTGAAAAGTCTCTTTGGTTCTAATATTTTCTGCGGTAAATTTGGTTATGTCTATTTTAATCTCATCTCCCTGATTCACTTTCCCTTTTATTTCTGGTATTTCAAGTGCGGGCAATCCAATTGTAAAGGCATTCCTATAGAAGATACGCGCAAAACTTTCAGCTATAACTGCCGAAATTCCTGCATATTTTAACGCTACCGGAGCCTGTTCTCTACTAGATCCCCCTCCAAAGTTTCGGCCTGCTATCACAATGTCACCCTTGGAGATCTTCTTGTGAAAATCAGGATCAAATCCGTACATAGCATACTTTGCCATTTCATACGGATCGTTAGTCCTACTCTTGAATCTAAAAGGTATTATTATGTCTGTGTTAATATTATCTCCAAATACCCAAGCTCTTCCTTTCGAAATGCTAGCAATAATAATTGGCTGATCATTCATAGTCATAAGTACCTTCTCGGATCAGCAATTTTACCTTCAATTGCAGAGGCTGCGACTGTTGCAGGGGAGGCTAGGTATACTTTTGATGAAAGTGCTCCCATTCTTCCAACAAAGTTCCTTGAAGATGAAGATATGCAGATTTCGTTTTCTCCTAACGCACCAAGATGAGTACCAACACACGCTCCACATGTGGCATTGGTAAAAACTGCTCCTGATTCTAGATAAATTTCTACGTATCCTCGTCTAATCGCATCTTCATACACTTTGACAGATGCAGGAGTAACTACACATCGTGTATTTTTATGAACTTTTCTGCCCTTTAACATATGTGCTGCTATCTCAAGATCTTCTATCCTTCCGTTTGTAGAAGAGCCTATAAATGCTTGATCGATTTCCACATTTGCCAACTCCTCAATTGAATGTACCTTATCAATATTATCTGGACCAGAAACTTGAGGTTCTATCTTGTCACATTCTATCTCAAATTCATCTTTATACTTGGCAGAAGTCCCTGGTTGGATTTCGATTTTTCCTCCCATATTGTTGTTAATTCTAGGATTTTCGTCCAAATATTTTGTTGTAATCTCATCGGTTGGGAATACAGAGATCTTGGCGCCACATTCCATTGACGCATTGCTTATACAAGCTCTGGAATCCATGCTAAATTGTCTCTTAACATAATCATTTGAAAATTTCCATTCTAATGCCTTGTAGTTTGCTCCATCTTCGCCTACTTTTCCGATATAATCTAAAATTAAGTCTCGTGCAAATACGCCTTTATTAAAAGTCCCAGATAGGTTAATCTTTATGGTTTCTGGCACTCGCAACCATAACTGACCTGTGGCCCAGACTGCTGCAATTTCTGTACTTCCAATTCCGGTGGCAAAAGCGGACACACATCCAGCTTGACATGTGTGTGAGTCTGCTCCTAATATCATCATACCAGGAGTCGCAAGATATTCAAGGATGTGCTGATGGGAGATTGAGCCCTCAATTTTCATACAGTTGTGTTTTGAGACAAAATCTCTTATCAGAGCATGTAAATTCGCTACTTTTTCATCTGCCGCAGGAAATGTATGGTCGATAACTAGCAAGGCCTTTGAAGGATCGTGGAGCTTGTCGATACCCATTTCATTAAGCGACCGTATCGCCAAAGGGCCTGTGCTATCCTGTGCCATTGCAAGGTCCACATCTACAATAACGATATCTCCGGCCATAGATATTATTTGAGACCTCTTATTGCGCGTTTCAACGTTCTTTATACTTATTACCTTTTCAGCAAAAGTAAGTGATTTATTATCAAGGATATTTTTGATATGAGAAACATCTTGCTTTTCTTGCTGCTGTAATGAGGATGATGTTGTTTGCATTCAAACCACCTCTATATCATATGGGTTATTCATAGCATGAATTTAAGTTATTCTCATACAATATTCTAAATTAGATCTCATTCAAGCTCCGTAAAAATATGGCGTTCATACAAAGTTGTTGTTTTGAATATTTACCATTAATACCTTAAACAGATCAAAGAATCATGCGGCTACTTAGTGGTATTCTTTCAATCATATAATGGCTCGATTCAGATTTCGCACTAAGTGCTTGACTTAGGCGATATCTAGGATGGACTCAAGGATCAGTTATTGGTACAACTAATTTTTCAAAAAACTTTTCAAATCCCGGAGGCGTGATTACAGGTAGTGGTTTGCCAGTATTTCTCCATCAAGGATACCTCCGTTCACTAACAATTTGGTTGTAAGATTGGAATTAATCTCCAAATACATATAAATAGAGAGGATTTTGCCCGTTAATTGATTTCAATTGTCAAAGAAAACTGCTGCAATTATTCGAGGCGATGGTACCGGACCAGAACTTGTAGAGGCTATGATAAAGGTTCTGAGAGAATGTAATACTAAGATAGAATTAATTCCATGTGATGCTGGATCTGAGTGGTGGCAAAAAGTAGGTGGCACTTCCTATATTTCCCAAGATGTTTGGAAGCTACTAGAAGATAGTGACGCTTGCTTTAAGGGACCAACTACTACCATTCCAAACCCAAATGCTCCACGCAGCGTTGCAGTGAGTATTAGACAAAAATTTGAATTATATGCTAATGTCAGGCCTATCAAAACTTACAAAAACGCTGAAAGACGGTTATACTTTATCTGTGTACGTGAGGCAACTGAGGGCTTGTACGCTGGGATCGAATTCAAAACCAGTGATGATTCAGCCATTGCAATTCGGAAGATAACAAGAAAAGGGTGTGAAAGAGTTACTAAAAAGGGATTTCGAATCGCAAATGATGCAGGCTTTAAGAAAGTTTTTGCAATTACAAAAAGGAATATCCTAAAAGAAACTGATGGAATATTCTGGGCAGCAGTAGAAAAGACTCAAAAAGAATTCAAAACTATCGAATTAGAAGAATACTATATTGACAATATGACACAACAGCTTGTAAAAAATCCAGAGAGATTCAACAACAGTGTCTTGCTTAGCACTAATTTATTCATGGATATAATTTCAGAATGTGCATCGGGGCACGTAGGATCTATAGGAACCGTCTATTCTGGTAACTATGGAGACCATTACGCAATGTTTGAACCAGCACATGGTAGCGCTCCTAAATATGCTGGTAAAAACATGGTAAATCCTGTCGCAACTATTTTATCTGGCGCATGGATGGTTGAATACCTTGGAGAAAAACACATTTCTAAGGCAATCTTTAAAGCTACCGAAGATGTCATTAACGAAAATAAGTACGTTACATACGACCTAGGTGGTAATGCTACTCTATCACAGATGACCGACCGAATAGCAACAAAAGCTGGTAAGTTATTAAGAAAATAAACTAAACTCGATGACAATTGTTGATTTTGTTTTAACCTTTTTTGCGAGTAGAAGAGAGCCTTAGCCCCATACCTGTTTCAACAGATCAGATTTGTTTGAGTCGAACTATGGACTCTAATTATGATCCCCAATAGGTTTAGAATCTCTTGAGGTGTCGTATGAGTCGTAGAGGGGCCGCTGCGATAGGTGCTATATAATACTTTTAATTTTATTTGGAGCTTCACCTCTTGTGTTCAATTAGATCCATAGCCTGGTATCCGTATTCTAGATTGTGTTTGATGTGGTTTATGCCGTGTGAGCCATGAGGAACAAATTTTCCGTCAAGTAGATTTTCAACATATTTTCTCACCTTTTTTATAGATGTAGTAGCCCTTTGAACTTGATTGTCTGTGAGTTTTCTGCCAAGTTCTTTTTCAAGTTCATCTCTAAATTCGTTTGGGTTTGTTGCAAGCTTACAATATTTTTCTATCTTATTATAATTGGCACAGAGATCACTTATCTTCTTAATGTCTGAACTGTGCAACTTAGCAAGCGATTCTCTTATGTCCTTATTTTTTCTTCCTGTAATCTGAACGATTGTTTCAATGAGCTGTTCCTCTCGTATTTGGTCTTTTTCGAACTGATCTGCGGGGAAATCTGCTGTTAGGGTTGGATTTATCTGCACAGCCGCAGCAGATGCTGATGTCACTTCTGAAGATTCCTTTATCTTCCTAGAGTCATAGTATTCATCTAGAGCATTAACTCCTACTCTTTTCCCACTAGTATCTTCCCCAGCATGTAGGATCGCTATAACATCAACAATAATCTTGGGGTAGTTAAACCTGAGGGAATCGTTTGAGGTTTGATAATTTTCCATAATATCTCTATAAATCATGAATACCCTTTCGATTGCTCTGGCTCTCTTTTGTTCAGTTGGTAATCCTTGCGTAGCAAGAGTCAAAAAATCATATAATTCTGGCTGAGAAAAAATGTACCTGCTAGTAGACGAGAAATAGAAGTCTGCTATTACATTCATAGTAACAATGCGTTCTCCATACGTACTGATACCTTCTGGAGTGATGGCTTGTTCGAAAAATTCATTGATCTTTTGACGAACTTGAGTGTCCTTGTTTATCTTTAATGTATTCAAACAGTAGTTTAAATCCTTCAATGCCAAAGTTAGATAATTAAGAGTATCTTTTCTTTCTTTTCTCTGTTTCCTTTCCTGCTCATCATGATATATGTTCCTTTTTTTTGAAGTCGAGCGTTTGTGCTTATCTGGATGTGATCTCTTCATACCATCTATCTCCCAACATGAAATAGGGTGGAATTCTCTCCAGCTCTTCTTTCTTCCAGTGGCAGCTATAACAAAACCCACATCTTATACAGGTAAATTGGCTCCTTGAATTACAAGCCCTACATTCTCGATATCTTAAGTCTAATGTGTCTCGCAGATATTCGTGTGGCTGGTGTGAGTCGTGGCGACTGATTTGTATCAATGATCAATTACCTCTGAATCAAAATGGTATGCAAATGCTGGATTGAACGCTTTCACATTAGTACGTCGCCTTCCTACCCCTCTTCCCACAAAACAAAGATGATGCAATCCGTCAAAATAAAAAAAATGTCTATCTGCCCTAATTGTTAAGATGTATACTTTAAAGTCCACACGGCTAGAGCGCACAATTCTTTTCGTGTCGTTTAGAGCAGCCATTGCCACTGCAGTTACAGTAATATATAATCACTCTACACTAATATATCTACTACGGAAAAATAATCCATAACTTCAGCTTTTAGTATTAATCACTAGAATAGTATGGTTAATTTTCACCAACCCACAGGCCTTCTACATCTGTTCTAACTTTGAAAGTATATCTAATACATAACATCAAGACTTAACTTAACCCTCTAATTTTGTTCCGCAATATAGTAGAGATAAATCTTTACGAATGTTGTACACATTATGGCTTTCCACTTTTAGACATGTGAAAATATGCCAACACGCCGGTCAGTATTCAAAATTCATTTTGTTAATATACATGCAAGGATAGTGTGATAAGAATGTCCCCATCTTCTAAGCAAATTTGGTGTTTTGGTTGTAACTCTATGCAAAGTGTTTGTCTTCACAAAGGATGTCCGGAGCATTGCGATATGTGTAACAGAATTAAGGAAATTAGATTGAACAGATCTACCAGCCTCGATCTTTCTATTTAAGACGTCTACATTCTTTTAAGTTTAAGAAATGGCGACGTCTAGATATGCTAACAGAATAAGTTTCAATATCTTCTATTTCTTTTGTATATAAAGATAAAAGAATAGCTTTACCCTGCAGATTCCACTTAACGATTAATGTAGTATATATAACATTATAAGGGGGGAGGCCGAACTGCATGGATTTCAAATCTATATCTGAATTATTTCATTGGGAACATGTACTTTAATCAGCCATAGGCAGACAGATTACATAATTAGAGATGGGATTAAGCCAAACATGATTGGAACATTTGGGTATCATTGCCTTTATCATCCAACTACAATGAAAGAATTAATAATACAAGTGACGTACCATGTATCATTATTAATACTATCCGCAATGCGAGAGGGTATTGATGAGTAGTAATTTTCTTTTCAAACCGTACGTGATTTTGACCGTAGCTGTAGCTGTTCAATCATTTCACATCTTAGAGCACATGGTTCAAGTCATACAAAAGTTCGTCTTACAGTTTCCAGTCGCCCATGGGATACTCGGTGCTTCATTAGATTTTGAGCGTGGGTTTGGAAGGCTTTACAAAGACACCAATCAGAAAGATGCAGCTTATCTATGGACTGGTTACTTTCGTTCTAGTATTTCAATCATGGCACTTCATAGAACATGCAGTAAAGTTAGATCAACACTTAATTAATGGATGCTGTGCTTTCCCAATTAGCTGGATACTGTATCTTAATTCCTAGGGTAGAATTATTTTCGTATGTTAGGAATGAATTACTACTGGATGGTTTTGTGGTAGTGACAGTAGTAGTCTGTGCGATTGCTTATTGCAGTTGAGCAGTACATATTGTAGAAATGGCTGAGGTCGAAAAAAACATCAATGATACAGACAAAATCACAAGACATGGGGATAAGCAACTGACAAATCCTACTCTCCCCAGTTTTTGTATATCATTGTCTACCCTTCTTACCATTCTCGTCAGGCTATAAACAGCAATCAATTATTATATCCTTGTATGGACATTCGATTTAACAAAGGGACTTTAGGTAGTCCTGAGGCTAAGTAATAAATACTAACAATTTAAGATCCAACTCTTTTCATCTTTGAACCGCATTTAGGACATGCAGCTTGTTTGTGCTGTGTTCCACAGCTCATACAGTAATACTTC
>DAOM01000007.1:519-22328 GCA_002501855.1 Candidatus Nitrosopolaris nunavutensis | reverse complement strand
CAGTAATACTTCAATGAAGAATTGTCACCGCTGCCGAACATTGATCTTGTCATACTGCCCGTTTTTCGCATCATTATCCTTCGCATATACAAATTTAACAATATGAATACTCCAAATATAACTGCTAAGGATATTGGAAATGGCAATAACATGGAGATCGTAAGACTAATTCCAAAGGATATTCCTAGCCATACTAATTGATTGGTAAAGAATTGTTTGTTATTATTGATGCTCAAATTCGACTCACTTAATATTTTTGGCTTACGGTTATTTAAAGAAATTTCCAAATTGCGTCCATATTATTTCCTTTAATGAAGCCAATGATCCTAACTTCAACACTCAACGATACTCTCCTGTTTTGTTAAGAGAGGAGAATTCTTAATGATTTTATGATAAGATCTGCATGAGCCGTAATACAAGTAACCCAATAGATGCAGAAGACGAATGGTTGACTGACCGGTGTATACATACAGTACGATATGATTCCACATCTCGTTGAATGATCTTTTAACAAATCCTCGATACCTATGTCAGTAAAGGAAGGAAGGAAAGTGGAAGTTAGGTGAAAGAAGGGAGTCGTCTGGAGAACGAAAGACGCTATGGGCAGGAGTAAAGTTGGTAGAAAAATATAACAGTGAGTTAAGACAAGAAACTTTGAAATTGTAATCCTTTTCCTGAAATAATGGTTTTTAAGAACCCTGACGGATTGCAGTTTTGCCGTTGAACCGACAAGACCACGCTCAACTCACTAGTGATATTGTATCCGTCAGAGTATCCATACTAGCCATAGTACAAAATCCGATTTGTGAATTCTGAAGTAATAAGAAAAGAAGATCCAAAAAACCCCGAGTTTATCTAAATTAAAATCTGGGAATATGAATTTGTACTCCGGTTACCCTGACGAACTAGGTTTGATTTCATTGTCATGGTTGGTTGTCAACCTTAAGAAAAAAACTATAGAAGGCCATTGTCAAAATCGCAACCACAAATTAATCGAAGGACATCCTAAATGTCATGTAGGTAATGAATTCCATAAAGGTTTTTACAATGCTCTTGCTAACACATTAAATGAGCTAGCAAACTTTGGATCCATACAAACTCCTGATGCAATAGGCAGTGAAACGCAATACTATATACCATACACAAAGAGTACTAGAATACTTTAGATCTATAATAAGGGGAGAAAATGAGAATTCAGTTCATTATTGTAACAAATCCCTCTGCTTTGATAGATAAAGCCACTACTAAAGAACTTCTCATGCTGACGCCATCGCGGCAGCTGGCTAAGGGTTCCAATCAGTTGGTGAAAGTTTCTGATGTGAGTCCACCTTCCAAACAGTAGCATATTTCAATGATATGGTTATATACTTGCTAAATTAATTAACTAATAGAGTTAATGGTATTCATAGTTGATGAAGGAAGCGAGTTTGGAGCTCCACTAGAGAAAGTTTGGAAATTAAGTGAAGTGCATGCGAAGGACGCAGCAAAGATTCATCCAAGTGGTAAGAATTACAAGACTGAAAGTGTAAGCGAAAACGCTGCAATTCAAAGCTGGGAAAGCGATATGAAGGGTCAGACAGTAAAGACTGAGATAAAAGTCACTAGATTCTACCCATTGGGGGTAGCTATAGAATTACTGGAAGGAGCAATCGCAGGCTCGTTCTTCAACTACTATATTCCAAACGGAAACAAAACGGGGGTAACAGTAGTAGGAGAATTTACATCCTCAATGATGCCAGACGAAAATCAGCTGAAACAAGCAGTTATGTCTTTCCTAGAACAGGCCTTTAACGAAGATAGTGCCTATTTGAAGATAATGAGTTAGCACAAGAGAGCCTTATATTCCCAATAATGTCGGTGCTATTATTTTTTTATTTATAAATAATGGCGCTGAAGGCAAAGACCACTAAAATGATCAGGATTTGTTAATGCATGTCGCTTACCGCGTCTCACACCTTTACCTAAGTTGCAGACTCATGGCTAGTCAGAGTATGAAGAAATCGAGGAGTATTTAACATTGGCGATATGGGCTTTTACTGAAAATCCCACAGTATCTTCTGGCAAGATTTAATGGAATATACCTTACTAGTCCCTCCCTGTCCCTTTAGTATTTCATTCTATATTAGTAGCAATGAATTACACGTAGCTGTCATGTCCAAAAGCAGAAGTAAGAGTAAATTACTGACAGAGGTGGAAGAAAAGCCTACTCAACATATTATGGAAAAGAAAGAAGAGAGTAATAATCTAGCAGCCGACCAAGATATTGAATGTCCTCGCAGCCATGACATAACGACATTATACTCCGACTTTGACAGAATTTGTTATCTTTGTGAAGAATGCATTTTCTCCTTTATTTGAATTGACGGAGGCGAATGATCATGACTAAACAGTATAGAATGTTAATAGTCTATAACCATACAGAAAAGACACTTGATCAAGAGAAAATCCGTCAACATATGGAGTTTGCTGGATTCCATATTATTAATATAAATATGAACCCCCCAATGGGATCAAAACAAAATGCCGAAATATACTATGAATCGGATATTCCTTTTCCATTTACTTATGCAAGTTACATGATTCGTGAACAAAACTTGGATACTGAGGTGGCATTTTTGCAAGAGGTTCGAAATCAAGACTGCACATGGGAAAATATTAAGAGGACTTTGCTACATTAATACAGATCGTCCAAGTTTTTCTTACAAGTTCCTATGGCTTGTAGAAATCTATGTGAGAGGCTCTATTCCAAAATTATTGTCGGTAAGAGCCATTATGAGCTTGTAAGAAATACTGTGGAAGGTGTGAAATTTACTTATTTCATGATGGCACCTTTTGTCCGTGCTGTGGAACGGCCCTAAGGGTTTCACCTACGGCTAGAAAAGCAAACGCTACATAATACCTACGAAATTAATTCCACATAAAGAGGAAAAAATACGCTGTGGTGTTACAACTGCAATCATAAAGTTTCGATAATGCTGCTTGAGGCTGCAGAAACTGTATTAGGATATTTTGGCTTCGATAGGGCCGTTTTTGATGCAGAATCTATTAGAAAGAACAACAAAAAGTGATGGCATGAAATTGCAGAAGAATGGTCTTGAGACATAGAGAGCGAGAGTATGAAAACGGGCGATTATGATTTAAAGCTGAAAATACCTGATAAAGCTAATTGAGAGCTGCTACCAGGAAATGATAAACATCCTCCACTGCACACGCATGACGCCTCGCCCATTTCACTCCTAATTCATTCCTTCTCTTCAAGCACAGACAACACATTGCCGGCGGAGTCTTTAAACCACGCGACCTTCGGACCCTCGCCGCTGAGAGAAATACCTTTTTCGTCTGTCTTGAGGTTGCCTTCATTGTAGATCTCGAAACGCACGCCACGCTTAGCAAGGTCGTCTATAGCCTGCTCAAGATTGTCTACAGGAAAATTAAGGATGGTAAACGTGCTGGAGTATGGTTGGCCTTGGGATATATCAATATGTTCCTCCCGCCAGCGATATGGAGTTCCAACAGACCGTACGATTCGGAAACCTCCAGCCCGAGTGTCTGGCCATAGAACTTCGCTTTTTGCAAATTGTCTACAGAAAAACCGGAAAATTGCTTTCGTGTCTCTGAACATTGACTAATTCCCTTCCGTCGCTAATATAACTATCTTTTCTATTCACTAAGAAAGGCGGAGGCAACTAAGAAAAGAAGACAGAATAATCAGGATTATAAATGGACCAAAGAAGTTAATTAAAGATTAAGGATATGTTCGCTTTTGCAACCATTGTGGAGTGAGTACTCAACATTATCCTAAAACTCGATTCTTCTCAGCAGCCAAAGTCTTAATAATGACTTAATTATCCTTAAGGTGTACTCGAAAAATTAGAATCTCTCTAAGTACGAGATCTTGTCATTAGAGTTACACAGTATAACAATTATGTCAGATTAATGGATGGCATAATGTACAACAATATACTAAATAATCAATGTATTAGAACAAACTAACTTTATTTGTTTGAAATAGCTATATAGTAATACAGAAAGCCAACCACCAATTTCTGTGGCCTTATCCTTTAGGCTGCAATGGGTAGAGGATAAGGCCGATCAATAATTTTGGGTTCTACAAGTAGACGCTAATGAATAAATTTACACTAATAGAGTAAAATACTGCAAATTATTCAATTTAGTACAATAAGTGATGGCTTCAATCACATGATTCCATCTGAGATATGAATCACTTCCTTCAATAACGAACATCTTCATTTCACAAAGAGAAAGGATTATGAAAAGCGATACCATATTAGAATGTTGCAGGACATACAAGAGAGAAATAGAATTGAGTAGAGACGCGCTAGCGCAATTTTTGAATCAAAAGTACATTAATCTTGAAACCTACAAGAAAAGTGGCCAAGCAGTACATACGCCAGTTTGGTTTGTTCAGGACAACGGGGTACTTTATGTTAGGACAGATAAGAATTCAGGCAAAGTGAAACGTGTGCGGAACAATCCGCATGTGCGCACAATGCCATGTAATATTAGAGGGCGGCCGAAAGGCGAATGGATTGATGGTACGATCCAGATCGCTAAAGATTATGAATCACAACAGGCTAATCAACTTCTTAACCAAAAGTACGGTTTGCGTGGAAAAATGCTTGGCATAATGTACAACCTTAGGAAGATCGGATTCGTGGTTCTTTCAATTCACTTTAGTGCTGATGAAACCTCAAGACGGTAACATCCCAGGTGTAGATAAGTGTTTACCATTTCGGTGCCGGTATTGCACTGTCCATAAAAAGGTTGCCCTCAAACCCTTCCACAGATAAAGTTGTACTGTATAAATAACAGAGCAACTTTCAAAATATGCCAAATATGAAAAGAAGGATATACTCCATTCCATATTTTAGGCTAAATCAAAAAATATATGCTATAAACATTTAAATAAAGACAAATGGAAACAAAAAAAATTATTGTTTGTGGAGGAACTGTTGTTGTTGAACTGTGAGGAATGAATTCCAAGCCTTTGCGGCGCTGGTGTTAAATTCTGTCACGGACTCAATTGTTCGATTAAGGGTTCTAAAGTTTTCTGATGCTGCATTTATCGCGTTGACTGTCAGCTGGTTGTTGATACGAACTGCTCTGACTATGTTCTCGGTGATCTCGTTTGATTGCTTTACAAATTCATCTGTGTATGGTGGTGTTATCATAGGAACGTTGCCGTTACTCGCTAACAACTTTTGAGCTGAAACCATATTCTGGATAGTATTCTTTGTTGCGGCAATATAATCAAGTTGTACATTAGAGACCGATTGTATATATTGTGGTTGAGCTTTTGTAAACTCGTCTACTATTCTAATGTAGTTTTGTCTTACTGTATCATATAAGTTACCTGCTTCAGTTGACCTTGTTGAAGTGGTTATGTCGTCTTTAGATTTATTGTCTACCATTATATATCATCTATACTATTATTAGCATCCGCATCATATATACGTTGGTATTTAATGGGTCTACATGCCGTGTACAACCATGTAATGTCGAAAATTGGTACAAGAATGGACCTTCAAGCGCGAGAATAACAGCATCTACTGTTTTCATAGAATGGAAGCAAGCCAAAGTTATAGCGACACCCTTGTTCTCGATCCCAGGTAATATAATGTCCTTCAGCTGCAGGTCTTCATTTTCTTCCAGCCTGGTAATTTTTACATTCTCTCAGTTTCAATGTCTATGGTACGCTCCTCTCTAATCTGAAACCACCATTTCCTATTTTTCTTCATAAGAGGTCGACATAAATTATGAATACGCTTCTCGAATCCCTGGTAGGGGCTTTGCTATGACATTCTTCAGTGTCATAATTTCAATTTGCTTTGCAAATTTAGATATTACATCAAAGAATTATCTCACACAAGAACTTAAGATTATTCTTGGTAGTATTATCTGGAATGGAAGATTTTATTATTATTTTACTGCTTCGCTTTTCTGCCTTATAGGCTCCTACAGACTAGGCCAATAGTTTAGTGGTTAGTTCAATTCCTGCAACTGCTACTACTGCTGCAACTATTATTATTATTTTATCATGGTCAAGTTTAAATGCCCCAAATTTGGATCCTATAAATCCACCTGCCAACACAACCACAGCTAACGGTGCTAGAAGGGAGACATCGATTGACCTACTTATTGAATGTGCTAGCAAACCAATAATGGAGTTCGTTACTATAAAGAAGCTGGGCTGTAGCTGCGGCCCTTTTTGGATCTGCTAATCCACTAAGCATAAGAAGTGGTGATATGCCGCCTCCAATTCCTACTAAACCAGCAACAACACCCAACACAGCTCCTACTGGGACTGCGATGAGTGCAAGTTTCGTGTTACTAAGATTCAATTTTCTGATTTTATTCGGTTGGGTTCTAATCTTACTACTTGAAGCAAGGAGTGCAGCTGAAGCGGCATATAGTGCTATTACAAATATGAGGGCAAGACTCCTTTCTGGAAGTACAAGTAGTCCAGCGAAGAAAACGAAAGGTAGTGAGGATAGAAATGGAAGTGAAAATTTTAGTGAAAAGTATCTGGCTCTTGCATAATTGATAAAGGCCATACTGGCAGCAATTATGTTCAAGGCCAGCGATATTGGAGGCACAGTATATAGGCT
The DNA here is from genome assembly GCA_002501855.1 of Candidatus Nitrosopolaris nunavutensis. GTDB lineage: Archaea > Thermoproteota > Nitrososphaeria > Nitrososphaerales > Nitrososphaeraceae > Nitrosopolaris > Nitrosopolaris nunavutensis. The sequence goes on along the minus strand of DAOM01000007.1, from coordinate 15,699 downwards.
TACACCAGCAAGAACAAGTATCGCAATATAACTACTACCTCCTGCAAAACCTACACTGGAATAAACAAAACTTATTGCAAAGAAGATCGGAGCAAGAATAAGTATTATTAGTTGATCCACTATAGCACACACATACAACTAGCAATACCAAATTAGAAGGAAAATAATTTAAAATCGGTACAGAAAATATTCATAATAAAAAGTTTACATATGATTCGTATTGAAGTTATTCGATATATAATTCTAGTAATAATACGAAGTCATTACTAGTTATTAGCAACGTTATCAAAAATGACTGTTAATATAGTAGAAGCATATATCTTGTATATTGGTAATAGTATGCAAGAAATCTAGTCGATTCAATAAGTTATCTCACATAATCTCACTTATCGATCACCCATATAAAAAAAAATAATAGCGATTTTTGCTATTGGGATATAAGACAAGCGGATATCATCTGCTTGAACTACCTGAGCTATGATGATGTGAGTGACTGCTAGAAGAGCTCTGGCTGCTGCCGCTACCGCTAGTACTACCAGCACCCACACCAACATTATTAGTAGAGCTGCTATTACCCCCAGTAGCGGTTGGGACTGTAGAGTTGGTAGTCGTGGCTGTTGTGTTTCCAGCAAAGGCTTGGCTATAGCAATTCAGAACTTGATTCTGACTAAGACCTCCTGCTCCTTTAGCTGAAGTAGTTTCACATGCAATGAGATTTTTCAATTCCTTACTGGATGATGAAGTTGATGTGCCGCTGCTGCTCTTGCTTTTATGGGAACTGCTTGTCTTTACAGCTAGCACAGAATCAATAGAGAAACTAGATGCTGTTATGAGCGCTAGTCCTGCCGCCACAATAACAAATATGGTGAATGCCTTTGTTTTTGTATTCATTTAATACTCTGAGAAGAATATAATTATACTGCATATAATAGATGAGGATCAGTTACCTAATTGTCAATTTTTAGAATGCGATAGTTATACTCATTATATTACTCACATTTACAGAAGCGTACCACAAGTAAAAATTAAGAAGTAAAGGTGTTTTATTCCTACTAATGTTGGTAAATATAATAATCTTCTTACTGTACTTAAATGTACCTAAAAAATGGTTTCTGAAACACAAAAAAAGGGATATTTTGTCTTTGCTGACTGGATGTGTCTATAAATTGAAATACCATCATATTTTACAATTGTAAACACCTAGGCTTATACATCTGTTCGTCTAGCTATAATACAAGATTACAAGAGATGGCGAAAGATCCTGTTTGTGGTATGTTTGTAGAAGAAAAGCCTGATGCAATACGGTATAATAAAGATGGAAGAGAATATTACTTTTGCAGTAAGCAGTGCTTAGACGAATTTCTTCAGCCTGAAAAGGAACTAAAAAAGCTCAAGAAATATGTCGCTATAAGCATAGCACTAACAATACCCATAGTAATTTTTAGCTTACCTCACATGTTTCCTGCACAGTTTAGTGGTGGTCTGTTTCCTATTGCAGTTATGCATTATGGGAACTATATAATACTAGCATTAGCTACCCCTTTACAATTCTGGATAGGGTGGCGCTTCTATAGGGGATTATGGGATGGAATTAAGGCTAAAGCATCTAATATGGACACACTTATTGCGATTGGAACATCAGCTGCTTATTTGTATAGTGCAATAGTTACAATAGCTCCAGGATATTTTCCATTTAAATCAGTTTATTTTGAATCTGCAGCAATTATTATCACCTTAATATTAATTGGAAGATTGCTTGAAACAAGGACTAAAGAAAAAGCTTCCGATGCTGTAAGGAAACTACTTGATCTTCAACCAAGAATGACCAAAGTCATGAGGGAAGGAGGTGAAGAGGTAGAAATCCCAGTAGAGCAGGTGCAGGAAGGTGAAGTTATGATCATAAGACCTGGAGAAAGAATACCAACAGATGGCATCGTGATAGAAGGCTCCTCGTCTATAGACGAATCAGCTATGACTGGGGAAAGCATACCTGTAGATAAGGAAAAGGGAGATGAGGTTATAGGCGCAACCATTAACAAGAGTGGATTACTAAAAGTCAAAGCTTCAAAAGTTGGACAAGATACTGTACTTTCGCAGATAATAACGTTAGTTGAAGAGGCAAGAACAGGAAAGGCACAGATGCAAAGGTTAGTAGACCAAGTTGCAAAATATTTTGTACCTGCAGTTTTAGCAATAGCAACAGGCGTAGGCCTCGGATGGTACTTTGTAGGGGATATAGGACTGACATTTTCACTTTTAGCATTTGTATCAATAGTAATAATTGCGTGTCCCTGTGCCTTAGGTATTGCAACGCCTGCTGCTCTCATGATGGGAGCAGGAAGAGGAGCTGAAAATGGAATCTTGTTTAAGGGCGGAGAATATTTGGAAATAGCAAAGAAAGTAAAGACAATAGTATTTGATAAAACTGGAACTTTGACAAAAGGTAAGCCGTCTGTAACTGACATATTGGATTTGTCGGGAATAGGTGAAAATGAATTGCTTAGACTTGCTGCAATTGCAGAATCTGGCTCAGAACATCCTTTAGGTCAAGCAGTTGTTAATAATGCTAAAGAAAAAGGAATTCCGGTAATCTCTAATCCGACCTCATTTGAAGCAGTATCAGGTCATGGTCTTAGAGCAACATATGCAGATCATACAATTCTTATCGGAAATAGAAAACTAATGGATGATAATAATATTCCAGTTACTGAAACTGTAGACACAACTCTTACACAGCTTGAAATTCAAGGCAAAACAGGTACTCTTGTTGCAATCGACAATAAACTTGCAGGAATAATTGCTCTTGCAGATACTATAAAAAAGAATGCAAAGGATGCGATTGATATACTTACTAATTCAATGGGAATAGAAGTAGCAATGTTGACAGGAGATAATGAAAGAACAGCTAAAGCAGTTGCATCCAAACTCGGAATTAGTAGGGTTATTGCTCAAGTATTACCGCAACAAAAACAACAGGTAATCTCAAAGCTAAGAGATGAAGAAAAAAAGGTCGTGGCAATGGTGGGAGATGGCATAAATGATGCGCCAGCATTGGCAGAAGCTGATCTAGGAATTGCAATAGGTTCTGGAACAGATGTTGCCAAGGAGACCGGAGGAATTATCCTGATAAAAGATGATCTAATGGATGTTCCTATAGCACTTGATTTAGGAAAAAAGACAGTATCTAAGATAAAGCAAAATCTTTTCTGGGCTTTTGTATACAATGCGGGTTTAATACCGGTGGCAGCAGGGGCGTTAGTGCCGTTGTTTGGTTTGAATATGTTTGGATGGCTTCCTATGCTTGCTGGTTTAGCAATGGCAATGAGCTCTGTAACGGTAGTAGGCAATTCGATATTACTTGGAAGATACAAACCCAAATTCAAAGTTAGTAAAGGAAGAAGAATGGAATTGGAGAAGCAGAAAATTTTCTCTAATTATGATCTTAAACAAACCGCTATTACCAGTCACCCCCAAAAATAACAACAACATGATCAACTGCGAGAAGAGCAGGTCTTGTATGTCTATCGAGAGTATATGTTGGTGGTCCTATTCCATTGGATGTAATAGGTGGGATTCTTCTGGGAGTTGGAGTATCTTATTTTTATAGGGACACATAAGCATATAGAATCGTTAATGGTGTCAATAATAAAGAGGATAATAAAATGGTAGATGTGGGATTTCCATGCCAGGTCATTATCAGCAGTGGTATTGTCAAGAGATAGATAAACTTGTTTGTTTAGGATATTAGCACTTTAGAATCACCTTAAGATTTCCAGCATTTCCTGTAAATCACATCCGTACTAAAAAGAAAAAAATATGAAGCTATGGGCCATTGCAAGCAGCAAGAGTATACACCGATGAGATTAAGGCCAGTCGGACAGAATTCTACTACGGTCTTCTTGTTTATTGGGTCATCGTAATAGGTTGTTCTTGTACCTTCTCAAGTTCAGGTTCTTCTTCTAAGTCTTCCTCTTCTGCAATCTTGTGCTTGAATCGCCACTTATCTTTGATTTCATAGGCTATGAAGTCGCACATGCATTATCATCACGTTCATAACTTAAATCAGTTACTTTACCTTAGGATATCTATAGATACTTGAAGGAGTACTACCGACGCAAAGAAAGCAAAGCACTAATCATCAATAATTTCATCTGACGACGGTAATATTCTGCAGATTGTGTTGTAATGTCGCAGACAATAAAATCAGGCTCCCTCTTCCTGAAGTCCTACAATGAATATATCGATAAAGGATCCATATGTTGATTCTATATGAATGAATTCTCAGAGCTGGAAGACAGAATTAAAGACAAAATTCAGCAAACAAAACAGGAATTGTGGCTTTAGCATTGAACATGAATTCTTATTGGAAGCGAAATTTCAATCTTGTCATAACATCCTAAAGAGTCAGATATGCACATAGAGGTTGATGAGCTGGAGAAAGAATCTACAAAACTATCTTATCCAAAATTAAATCGGCTGTAATTACTATAATTTCTCTCAATAAGAGGTCCAGATTTTGCTATGCTTTATACCCAATTAAAAGAGCCATTTCAAACCACTTCCAATAGCAATCCACATCTACAAACCCTATTTCCCTTAGCCATTTTAGTTGTGTTTCCATGGACAATAACTTATTTGATTTGTCTTCCATTTGTGGCGTATATCCAATAGCATGTAGAAACCTTATGTGATACTCAACCGATGGTGATGCTACATGTTCAAGGTTACAAAATATACCAGTTGGATTGAGTATATTATATACCTCTTGATATAGTGAGCGTTTGCGCTCATGAGATAAATGATGTATTGCAAAGCTTAGACTACTGCATCAAAGTATCCCAGGTCAGCTTGTAATTGTGATAATGGATTGTTAAGATCGTGTTCCATCATTCTTACATCTGGATCAGTACCGAAGTGTTCTCGTAAAGATTTGAGCATAGTTGGCGAAGCATCAACAGCTATAGCTTCCTCTATATTTGGTCTCCCTGTCTTTAGAAGTTTAACTAGTCTTCCATCACCAGTACCAAGATCAAGTATACGCTTTGCATCTATTGAAATATGTTCAAGCAGAACAGCTTCACCTTTCAAACAGATGCTTCTGTTGGTCTACTAATTGTTTTACATTACTGTGAATAACTTGAGGGATTACATGTGATTCTTCATCAGGAGTTATAGTGAGTATAAATTCTGTATCACTCACTTCAATTTTGCCTTTAACACCATCTAAATGACGAAGCTCTGCAATTTTCATTACTTGTTTGCAGTAAGAGATATTTATCCTTTGTAATTTCAGTGATATGTCTTAATCTAACACCTTCATTCTTGAGGTCAAGCAATGTTCTATTGATTGTACTATATTCTGTTGTTAATAGTGTAAGTTTAGAGGTAACTCCATAATAGTCATATCTGCTATTTATTTTAGCATAAAACCTTGGTTATGTTTGTAATATTATGCAAAACTTCTGTTTTTTCTATAGTTGCAGATGGAATTGACAATAAATAATAAGTAAAACTAATAAATCTATAAATGTATTTTTGTATATATTCTGAGGATTAAATAAAATACAAACTTCTTAAATGATTAATGAAAAATATAGATAATAGCCCCTAATTTCGTAACCCAGGGTACAATTATTTAAAAATTAGAACGGGTCATATCGATCGGACTAAGGATGTGTGCTTATTGGATTGATCTTTATTGATACGGCCGTTATGTGGCAACTCATCCATTTCTCGTCTGTAGCTTTTTATGTAAAACTGTTCGTCGTATCAGCCGTATTTGGACGAGGTGTACACGTTACACTTGCAATTGCTCGAAATCATAATTCAAGCAATAAATACCTGGTTTGAAGTAAGTGAAACTGAAATAAAGGGGAAAAGAAAATGAGCAAACCACTAATTCCAGGAAATGCGATTTCGTTTGTCAGGCTTCTCAGACAACACTCTGCGAAACATGCAGAGCTTGCAGATAAACGAGTCGACAGTGCTGAGGAGCTAAAACAGACAGACCTGCGAAACACAAACCTTTTACTATCTAACTTGAACACTCAACTAATGTTTGTGTATTCATTGCTTGATATAACAATGACATCACTTAATGACTTGGAGAATCTAATAATAGAGAAAGACGCAACAAAAGAAGAAATGGATCGATTCAAAGCCGAGTTAAATGAGAGGCTTAAGGATACATTAAAACCACTGAGGGAAGCATTCGGCATAGAGGAAGGACGTCTGAAAAGAGCAGAAGATTTGTACGGTTAGTTAACATACGGTCCATAAAATCAGTTGCATTTCAAGAATACTATTTATCTTGAAGTATTAAGCATTAAGAGTCGTAGTTATGGACAGACATACGAAAAAATAGATTATATTCTCGCAATCGCAATATATTTCGTTAATGTAATTTCATATGTAAATATTTAATAGTTCTGGGCAACAAGGCACATTTATCAAGCCTTTTATGTTTAGCAAAACAATTCAATTCTAAGAGAGGTTTTCAGATGATAAAAATTGAAAGGATTTATGATTATCCAAAAGGAAGTGTTGGTTTTAGGATCTTGGTAGACAGATTTTGGCCTCGTGGTTTAAGCAAAGATAAGGTAAAGGTGGATTTGTGGCAAAAAGAAATCGCACCAAGTAATTCATTAAGAGTGTGGTTTGGGCATGATGAAAAGAAATGGGATGGATTTAGACATCGATATTTTAACGAATTAGATAAAAACACCGAATCCGTTAAGACTATACTTGATAAAGCAAGACAAGGATCAATAACCCTGCTGTATGGCGCAAAAGAAGAAAGATTTAACAATGCAGTGGCGTTGAAAGAATATCTTGAAGCCAGTTAGTGTTATCGTTGCTCATTATTGTAAACATCTGAGGGTGTTGTTGAACTGCAGCCGACCGTATTTGTTATAGTTGATGCATCATAAGAAATACAACACCAAACTCATATATGCTTGATACTCATATGTAACACTAAGATGTCAGATTCACCAGTAATTGATTGGGAAGCAATTGTCCATAAGAATGTCAGATCGAAAGATAGGGCCGATGTGGGAAATGTTGACGCCATAGAGACAGATGCCATAGTAATCATAACTGAGGGCGCACGTGGTGAATACAGGATACCAAAATCTGAGGTCGAAGGGTTTGATGGTGCTAGGTGTTCCTGAGATCAAATATTGCTGAGTTAAAAAAAGTATAAAATCTGAGCTACATATCCACAAACGCATAGCGCAGATCTATTGCATTACATTTAGCCAAGATGGTTTAACAAACTTGGATACGAAATTCAGCATTTGATCCATCGATCCTCTCTAGTTTGATTGTTATAATTCATTTCACTCTATTTCCACGACTTATGACGTGAAAGTTTCCCTATTCCTTCGGCGTAGCCTTTTCTTTTACCGGCTGCGTTCATGATATCCGTCTTACTAACCAGACCAGTTAGCTTTCCTTCTTGATCGCAAATAAACACTGTATCCATGCGTTTTCTACTCATATATTTTAGTCCATCTTCCGCTGTCCTGTCAGTATGCATAATTATTAAATGTGACTTTTGGATCATAATATCCATTACATGCACCAAACTTCTTCTGTGTTCTGGCACCCTCCATGCATCTTTGGACGCAACCATACCAACTAGATAACCATAATCATCTATTACTGGAAATGAGTCCTTCGCAGATACACTTATGTAATCATGTATTAGATGATTGATAAGCATATCCTTTCTTACTGCTATAATCTGCGTATTCATGGTGAGACGAACGCCAGATAAAATAGATGTCAGTTGATGTTGCGCTAAATATGACCTAGTACCACTATTTAAGAACCATCCTACAAGCAACAACCATATTCCGCTGATAAATGACCCAGAAACCGTGATGAGGAAGCCGAACCCCATGAATCCATATGATATAGCTATTCCAATTCTTGCTGTAATTTTTGTAGATTTATCGTAATCACGTTTCGATCTGAGAAGAGCTGACCTGAGTATCCTCCCACCATCGGAAGGAAACGCAGGTATGGGTTAATACCACCAAGTAATACGTTGACAAGTGCGCCATATTGGAGTACACCTGCTACGATGATCGCTGATATATTATCAGTATTATTAATCCTACTATTATTGTTAGATCCTGTGGTCACATAGATCAGTAGGCATAATGATGTTGCTAATATAGCAGCAATAACAAAACTTGTTATAGGACCCACAACAGCAATTTTAAACTCTACGAAAATCTCTAGAGGCTTCTTCGTCTTGATCTTCAATCACAGATACTCCTCCAAAAATAAAGAGGATTATTTCACGTACTTTAAGTCCATACCTTAGTGCAACGATGGAGTGTGCTAGTTCATGCAAAAGTACTGATACAAGAAGAATGATTGCACCTATGATACCCATAATCCAATATACAGAAATATCCAAGCCAGGATAGATTTCAGGCATCAGCATTGCTGCGAAAGCCCAAGTTGTCAGAAAAGAGACAATGACTAATGTAAAATGTAACCTAATAGGTATTCCTTTAATTTTTGCTACTTGTAAAGACAATACTTATCACACATCTCAGAATGTTTTTTACATCCATGTATGCTATTTCATCTAAGGAATATTAACGACTTGATTAACCTTGTAAATTAACAATGTTAACTCACTTGGTTAAGCATGTTTTAATTCAATCCTCTTGCTTTGTTCTTAATTAAGAGGTGAAACAAAAAAAGAAATGATAACTAAAAACAGAAACTTGTTGATAATTACGGTATTAGCTGTAACTGCGTCAATAACGAGTGGAATTTTGGTCGCCACATATACGCAGCAAGGAGCAAGTGCCCAAAACCAAAACAGTACTAGTAGTCCAGGTGCTGTTCCCTTGAGAAACCTGACAGGTTCAGTACAAATATTCCCAAAACTGTCGCAAATCTTGCAATCTAAAGCGAACGCTAGTCTAAGTACAGCTGCTACGAATGCTGAAAAATCAATAGGCACTAATTCACATGCTATCTCTGCTCGCTTAGGAATAGTGAATGGATCTCTAGTATACACACTGCATGTTGTAGACGCTAGCAATACCATCCATAGAGTTATAGTAGATGCTGGAAACGGGAAGGTTTTGTCATTGCAACAAGTGCCTTTTGAAAATCAACTACATGGTCGAGGGGGAGAACAAGGTATGTTCGCTCATCCTCGAGGTGGTACATTTACGCATCCGGGTTTCCTAAGGCATTTTGGTGGAATGTAATAGAATAGATAAGCACAACTTCAGTAGCAGTATTAAGAAAAGATAGTACTGCTTTCCCTTATTTTTAGATTAGTTCTATCTGCATTGTCAGACTCATGCACTGCTCTCGACATATCCTTATTCATTAAAGGATCATGAACAAATTCTGTTTATGACATTTGTAATACGCAAGGATATCCCCCTTTCGTAGCTTAGGTTTACCACCTAGCTTGGATTTATTACAAATCTGACTATAATCTTCCGGGTTTTTACGCAGAACCAACGATAGTACTAGTTGTTCTGGAAGAGCTTGTCTACTATGTAATTGCTGCAAAGCTGCTTTAATTTATGAATAGGATTGATATCATTTTTAAGCTCATGCACTGATTGCCAGAAATCCATGTCTATAAATTGATGTCGATGCCGTAACAGCCAGCAGATGTATTTGGTATGAACCAAATTTGTGCTTCACCGCCTCAGTTTGGTCGATTTCATGTTCAATCAATAGCTTAACATAAAATATCCTACTTTTGCAAATTTATTCATTGTCATATTCTTCTCATTATCAAAAAATGGTTTAAGAACACATTACTATACATCCGCTGGAGCCTATTCCCCCTATAGTCGCATACGTCTGATTGCCCTTTTTCAGTATATGTGTAATCGCCGCTGTTGCCTTGTCTTCTATTCGTGTGGCAACCAAAATTTCAAAGCTTCCTTTTAATCTCTAGCAACTTTACTTTTGTTAATGGCTTTAACAAGATTTCTATAATTATTATGTAATGAAGCAAAATTATGCTCGCTACTATACATATGTATGATGCCGGAAGTCTGGATAGGATGGTTGGCGTATACCAGCGGTTGTTCTAAACGAATATCTTCTGGTATTATTGAGCCTGACTGCGTAACAAATAATACGTTGGTTCTAAATCCTTTATACAAGTCTGTAGAACCCGCGCCTCCTATGACTATGGGGCAAAATTCGCTGTGTAATTTCGGTTCATACGATGGAGGATGGTCCCCATATGTCACCTTACTATTTGATACCAGCACTTCCCCATCAACACATTTTCCACCTTATAATGCAAGTCAATTTAGAATGTTTTCTTTGTCGTTGATTATATTCAAATTGAATAAAGGAGTACACCCTTACCGCTTTATCGTTATATTTCAGTGTTCGTCCGACGATGGTTAACACTTTTATGATTTGCTTACAACCGACGATATGTTAACAGAGCCAAGTTTAGCAATCCCTATAAGCCGGGAACGAAACCAGTCCAGCCCACCGAGGTTTTTATGCATGCGTGCCAGAGCATTGGTTCCCACACAATTCAAAACTAAAAGAGGGAAGCGCAGCACCCTAAGAGTCGTTAGTGGTGTTATAATTATTGAATAAACGTTCAACATATCCACGCACGAACTGATTCGATAGTGAATAAAGATAAACAAACAACAATTCATTCATAAACCCTATATTTCCCTTTATCCCCGATCATATTATTTAACTGGTCGCATAGCATTAAGAAGTGCGTCCCTTTTTCTGTTATTTTATAGATTGATTGTTCTACTTTTGTTAGCAAACCATTATTTAATAGGAATGGCACATATTCTCTCATTTGTGTCGAAGACAGAAAAGCGCCATACATGATTCGCGTCTTGGTCGCGTCTCTTCCTGTAACTTCCCTTAAAATGGCCGCGATTACGTCGAGCCTGCTTCTGTTTCTTATATGTTGTTGAGTGGTAGGGGCTTCTTGGTTGTTCATGCTAACCTTTGCTAACATCTTTAGTTTTAACCTTCACCGCCTCAAACTAGATAACAATAGACATTAAGATTGGATCACATTAACAACACTACCGATTTTTCTGATTAAGAGCAGGGAGTTTTGATCAGTGTTGAACAAGACGTATAAAAACTCCTGCTGATTCTTTTTATCGCGAGTAATAATAGCAGTAACGACGGATCTAATAGCCAATTGGAATATTTGGAAAAAACAGGAAGGTGTTACTATTCCCAGTTAGAGGAATAATCGGAATCCAATCATCATCTGCAAATGCACATTAGTTCAAACGGCATTTTTGTTGAGTTGCCTTCTAGGTGAACGTTAGTAGCTGGCTGATAAACCCAAGACTATATTTGCTTTGTCATGTTACTTTGCGGATGACTTTTTTAGATTTTTACTAGCTTTTATATGGTATGGTATTTATTTTTTAGTCGATCTATAGTATTTCCTATCAGAAACATATGTCTTACATTGACATTTATAAATTAAACATTTCATCTTGTCTCTAGGAGCAGCCCTATCGTGGTCAATCTTTTGATGTTTACACTTTATACACCTGACAAGTAAATCAGATTCACTATTCATTGTTATTTACATTGTAACCTCTTATTTTTTTACCTTGTTGTCATAGCGGACGATTAGATATCAGAGTATCTCCAGTTGGACCTGAAGCAAATGTAGAGTCTCTCTAGTATAATGATCACTTGTACGCAGAGATATTTAGAATCGATAAGACAACAAAATAGTATCATATAATAGAAATTGAGATAAACATTAGTACTAAGTTTGGCTTCTCATAAATAGTTGTTTGACTCTAGCTAAATATGAAATACAGAAGCAGGAGTGACATCGTAGGACTACTGTTAGATGCAGCAAATGGTGGAGGAGCTATTAAAACAAAATTAATGTATAAAGCATATCTATCCTTTAACCAGCTGAGAGAATACTTGACACTTTTAGTTGAAAATGGCTTGATAGAGTATCAAGAAGGGATGCAGACTTACAGAACAACAGAGAAAGGCATACGTTTATTGCAAATACAGAACACAATGGATGAAATAGCTCCTATTAAACTACATCAATAAAAAATACGGTAAACAAAGGGCTGCTGACCCAGATGAATATTTCAAATGGTCTACAGTATCACCAACAAGACAAGAAGAAGGCGAAACAAAATATTAACACTAATACAGAACTACAATTTGAAATTGAATGTACACGTTGCTATGGTGCTATGATTCTATGTTCTGATTTTAATAGCCTATACTATCTCTGCGAAGAATGTAACTTTGTCTTTATAATTAATTCTACTTGTTAGATAGTTCAAATCATTCAGTTTTCTAAAATGAAAGGCTGTATTTGGATCAAAACAAGATAGTTTAGGATACGATAATACCATTATTATATCATTTTTGTTGACCTCTTTACATATATCTATCTTACACTACTAACTATTCTTTCAACAAAAGAACTTTGTAAGTATTGGTCTTGAGTCCAACAGTAATAACAGAATCAGACATAAACATTCATGTGCTCGGCGTCCAAGGGAAGAAAAATTTACTAATGTCAAGAACATCATAGAAATGCAAATAATATTGAATAAAGATTTGACTCAAGAAGAGGCGTGGAAGATTATGCAGCCAGTTTGCAGGGAATTACTCGAGTTAGTAGATGGAGGTTATCTGCAATTTGTATCTGCGAGTTACAATGAAAGTGATGGAACATACAAAATAAATTTGAAATCCTCTCACATACACCTTGCATCAAGGGGATTCAAGGATAGCATTGGCGATGTTGAATATAATCAAGGAAAAATAAGGATCGGCTTACGAGCAAATGGGATTCCCGTGAATATCTTTGTAGACATTATATGACGAAGTGAAGGACCGGTGTGCTATATGGAACAACTGCTAAAAACCTAACTGAGCTCAATTCTGACCTGGAAATATATTCGTATATAACGACACAAATCACAAAACATAAAGCTTTCCTCGTGTATTGAAGAACATAGTATGGAACCTTCTAGATGTGAATTTGAAAGTGTAGTAAAACAAGTGTGTAGAAACAAGGAATTTGAGCTCTCAAGTGGGAAGCAGTGGTAACAACCTTGAATGGCGCAGAAACAAGCTACGCGTCCCGTAAGGCGTCCTTTACCTAGAATTTATGCAAATATTAAAAAATATTCTTATGCGTTTAGAGAATCAGGTAAACTGGGTTTATCATTCCTCTACCGGAGTGGATTATTAGGTACGGCTCTTCCGATTAAAACCGGAAGTGCATGTAAATACATAGACGAATAAAGAAGAGCAGCGAACACGATAATCAAGGTTGTAAAAATAAGGATTGTAGTGAAACAGTTTTCTTAACGAGTTACTTCTTTTTGGCTAACCTGCGGAGCTCTTCTTCTTGTTTCTCTTGTTAGTATTATAGCAGCAATTATAATGAAAGCAATTTGAAATACTTCTGTTCCTATTCCAACGTATTTAATCGATAATGCTCTTGACGTAATTGGATTATGTATTCTTGTCATTCCATATAGGACAATTCGTGCTATCTAAGTATGTATTTAATACATAGTTATAAAGGCGTTTAATGAGTATCTCTTGATGCAAACTGTTAATGTAAAGACATGCAATTACATTAACGACAACGATCCTTTATTTGAAAGAAATTCATGCTACAGAGTCTGATATTCGGATGGTCAAATAAAATCTGGAAAGATATGAAACAGGAATTATGATATCAATTTGATCATAAAAATAAAGGACAGTTTCAGGCTGCTTTATGTTAAAGAGTCTCTTACTTTTACCTTAGCTTTGTTGAGGGTTTCTGAACTAGGCTTACCCTCTGCATGATCTTCTTCAGTCTTCATTTTTGCCTCAGCATCCTGACTTGTATTTTTTAGTTTTTTCGCAATATCTGTCATGTAAACTATGTATAGTAGACATAGTTTAATACACTTTCATAAGAACAAAGTAAAACAGAGTACATTGAAAGAAGAACCTTGATAACAAAACAATATTCGGATTTTGATAGCAGTATTCCCTTATATACAACACCAGATGTAGGACCTGCTTTTACTTTAGATCTACATCATAGCCTCCATCAGCTAGAGGAGCACCTTGATGGGTCCAAACATTGCCAATCCCAGAGTATTTTTCCTCAACATTACGGACACCGATAATTTCACTACCAACCTCAAGTGTTTTTATCTGCGAAGGTTGAATATCCTCTGTATCAACATCTTTAACAAAATCCTTACTCAGTACGAAGAACATTGTCATTTTGGAATTTAAGGTCTATAAGTTTTTTCATCCGAATTACTCTCACGCGGAAATATGTAATTGGCCTAAAAAAAAAGCGTCAAAAGTGTTTCCTCCTTATTTTCCGTAAGCTCATTCATCATAATATATTAAATTGCCTCCTTCAAGTACATTACAAGCTTCTGGTACAGCTGGATGAATTTGAAGAGCACATTTGCGGGATGAATCATCTCTATTAATGAATATCTTCCGTCATCGGCTTGTGTGGTGTAATCAGCCTAACTTTTAGATATCTTTTTCTTAGTACACGAAATAGCGCAGCATCTTGCATTGATACATCATTCTCTTCTTGCAAGCCAGTTGACTTTGCCACAGCTGATTCCTATGATTCCTCAGCATTAACACATCTAGTAATTGCAATATACTTAATAGCAAATCGCTGATCATAATAATGATGACAAAAAGAATAATCATCGGAACAATGTCGCTCCTAATTAAACATGGGTATGTGATACATGAGGCATGAGCCAGCAGGAACAAACCAGTACTGAAACAGTGCTGATAGTGAATCCAAATTCTTGTGGCGGATCGACTGGCAAGAACTGGGAGAATCTCTATAATCAGATCAAGGAAAGTTTTGGTGAAAATCCCGAGGTTGCATTCAGCCAAAAATCTGGGGATGGAACTATTCTGACAAGGGATTTTTTAAGAAAGGGATTTAAAAAAATTGTTGCATTAGGAGGCGATGGAACCATAAATGAGGTTGCAAACGGTTTCTTTGAAGTGATAACATCAGTAAACAATAGGAGTAATGATAAAACTGCGCCGGCATCGCCTATCTTGAAACTGATAAACCCTGAAGCAACTATGGGTCTAGTTCCATCTGGGTCAAGAAATGTACTAACCAAATCCTTA
>DAOM01000007.1:0-272 GCA_002501855.1 Candidatus Nitrosopolaris nunavutensis | reverse complement strand
ATCTGCCTGATGGAATTATTGAATGTTGTCAAAGATTTGTAAATGGCAAACCGCAGAAGATCGATGTCATTGCAGCAGTAATAACAACAGCAGAAGCTGCAGCAACAGCTGAAAGCGATCATCAAAAAGAAGTTACAACACGCATTTTTCTTAATGCGGCGGAGATAGGGGTTGGCGCAGAAATTATCGATAGATCAAAAAAGATTAGAGACAAGATTAAGAGCCGTTTTATATCTACAATTTCAGGTGTCATTACTACTCTGCCTACTTAT
>DAOM01000126.1:7755-24510 GCA_002501855.1 Candidatus Nitrosopolaris nunavutensis | reverse complement strand
GTTAAGAGTCCCTGTACATATCCCATTCGAATCAATTTTGCAAGAGCTTCCGATGCACCTGAATGGACGATTACCGGTCCGGCTACCACGATTATCCTGCCCCCACGAGTTTCCTTAGTGTTATAAATGTCGACTGCGATCTTTCGAGCAATTTGTTGTGTAGGTCTTTCGCTGGAGCTGCTACTGCCCATAAACTGAAAAAGGTCAACCCCTTCTCGTGGGCGTTCCTGTGGAATTATCCTGACCCCTTGTTCTCCTACGACTACCGTATTCCCCTTCTTTAGATCACGTATCATCTTACATTCTGCCGTTTTTTTCTCGGTATCTACTGCTATGCACTTATCCATCATCATGTTTACAACGTCTATCCATACGCCTTTGTAGTAGACTTGAGTCGTATTGTTTGTTGTGCTGTAAAAATTATCAGGCATCACCATGTCTTTAAGAACTGGTTTCAACATAACTTGTTGAATGGAAATAGGCTGTGCTCCTTCTCTGTAGAGGGATTCCAATAATTGGTTTAGATGTTCGCGACTTTTGCCTCGAACTATGAGGCGGGCATAGCTAACATCTTTTTTTCTCTTCCCAACATTGAAATCCAGAACTTGAAAGTCTCCCTTCAGATCCATAATATTATCAAAGATTCTCGTCAGGATCATAGAGTCAATAAGATGACCTTTTACCTCGATCTCTTGCTCGTATTTTTTTTCTGTCAAATATCAAAAGAAAACTATTGCATATTATCTAATTAAGCATTCGTTATATTGGTAGAGACAGCTTACCAAGATATTCAATCATATTCTGCTCAGCCTTAATTTTAGCTATGATCTCATTTTTTGTATCTTCTATGAACCATTGAGCGATCGATTTTGCCACGCCATTTTTGTCGCAAATTGCAATCATGTATCCACTAGCTTCCTTTACAACAGCAAATAGGTTCTCCTCTCCTACGGGTTCCCATTTGTTGTCCTTATTATCTTTCAATGCCAATGCGGGCATAGCGTGACCAGTATATTTTGTCAAGACGTCTTGAGCGGCTTTCACACGTTTTTCTCCTATCTTCAGAGCCGTAAAGTACTGCATGCTTCTATTATTATTTGGGGCGACGCGGCTTTAAAGCATTTTGTATCTGTGAGATAATTTCGTGTTTGTAATCCATCACGTATTTTTTAGGAAAATCCAAAAACTGAGCTAGCAAATGCTCAGGGTAGCCTTCGATGACATACTGTCTTGCTTGCAGCGCCATCTCAAGCTTATCCACTGTATGTACTAATCGCGCAATGTCAGTTTTATTTAAGAGGTATTCCAACCATATTCCTTTATAATCTGAACGTAAGCAAGGAGGAATCGATTGTAAAATAGTCCCTATCGCATTATTCTCCTCTGCGCGTTTCTTTTTTTTAGTAACTTCACCAGGCACAAAATCTCCAATGATTGATTCAGGCAAATCATGGAGGATTGCCATCTTCATAACCCTTTCCGTGTTCAACCCCAGCATATCTGATAAAGCCATGCTTATTGCACACACCGAATACGAGTGATCTGCTACCGATTCTGGATTACTAATTTGGGCTCTTGAAATCCATCCAGCTCTTTTTACATGCTTGAGCCGTAAGACATGCTGGAAAAACGGGGTCAGATCCGTCTTTTTTTTTCTTCCCATTTTGTATATTGCCCCGCCATTGCACACTCACATCTAAGCAATATCTAATATAGCTATATCAGGTATTAAAATGTGGGAATAAGCATATCGAAATAGAGCAATCTTAGCTTTGAGAGGGTTATTAATAATAATCAAAATAAAACTCATTCCTTAGAGCTGACTTTTGTTACTAGCAATAGTTGCCAAAAGTAGTCGGATTTTGAAGTTAAAGTTACCTTGTCTGCCCCTCGCTAGGCCTCCAAGCTACGTCTTTAATTCCGAGGCGTTTGTTTATCAGCCTCGCGGCTACAAACAGAAAGTCTGATAGTCTGTTGAGATATACTAAGACGGTAGGATTTATTATTTGGTCTTTTGAGAGTAATGCTGCAGCAATCTCAGCCCTTCTAGCAATAGTGCGAGTGATATGAAGAAGTGATGCTTCAATACTTCCTCCTGGAAGAATAAAGAATGTGATTGGTTCAAGTTCCGTTTCAAATTTATCTATCGCATCTTCTAAAGCCGATGCCATGTTTTCCTCTGTTCTAGGAGTTTTGTATTCATTTTGATTTCCTGCATGGTATCTAGGATCAGCCAAATCTGAGCCAACTATAAATAGTTCACTTTGAATGCACGTCATAATATTTATGAGATCCAAGAAAAGGTCCCTATCTTTTACGGTCAATGATGAGATGGCTATCCCAATATTTGAATTTAGTTCGTCCACTGAACCGTATGCAACTATTCGTGGATCTCCCTTTGAGATGCGTTTTCCACCGATAAGACCGGTTTCACCTTTATCCCCTGTTTTAGTATAAATTTTCATACATTATCCGGTATTATGCTGGATAATTTAAAAATATCTGTCAGATTTAATCCAATATTAATAATTTTTTAAAACTACTTCCAGTTTTTCATAAACTATATTTATAGTTCCGAAAAAGATACCAATCTTGAATATGTTGTATATTGTGAACAATGAGACTAATACGAATGGATCTGCGACTTGTGTTCACGCAGGTATTTTTTCTTCTTAAACCGCTCATTGCATTTTTCACACTTGAATGGCTTTTCGAATTCCATAAGAAACCGCTCCCTTTTTTCTTGTGATGTTTCGATGATACTGTCAGACTTCGCTTCAGCTGTTTTTATCATAACCAATTACGATAAAAAAATATTTTTTGGTTTATTTACCTTAAGTAAGATACTTACGTTAAATTCATTAAATATAGATCGTAATTACATATTCTGGTCATAACGATGGATTCACAAGCTTTTTTGAAACGGTTCTTTTCCAACCTAATATTTATGCCTCTGCGCTCTTGTAGTGCGGACCTTTAGAGTTTCTAGCACCGCACACAAGAGAATGACTATTATAGTTTCTTCTGAGTTAATGTCTGGGAGAATTGTACCGTATACTATTTTCATATTTGCCATTTTGTCTATTTTTTGTAATTTTTATTAGGTTTCTGCATATTTTATGGTTTTATACTTCAGAAGATTCAAAAAAGTTTAAAAATCAAACCCATATTATAACTGGCAGCAGAACAGAAAACACTAAAATACCAAATCACTGCAGAGTCTGCCATAATGCCTACTGCATATATATTAGTAAACTGCACTCTCGGATCCGAAGAAAAGATTATCGCCGAAATTTCAAAATTACCAGATATCAAGGAGGTAAGAGGAACTTACGGCGTTCATGATGTCTTCGTGAAGGTAAAATCAGATAACACAGAAGCGATGAATCATACTATTACGAACAAGATAAGAAAAATACCAGGAATAACCTCAACGGTAACTTTGGTAGTTATCGACGAGCAAGGTGGAAAAGAGAGCGTTTAGTTTTACTTTGCTAGTTGTTTCTTTTTATCCTCTTCCTTTATCCTCTTTATCTCATAAATAATTAGAGCAGTAGTCGACAGAACTACCGCCCAACCAACCGATCCTACTATAAGGTAGGCGGAATAGAGAGGGATTAATAGGGAAATAGCGGCAGTTACTGCCCCTAGCCACCATATAATGATTAGAGTCTGAAGGCTAATTCGAGTCATATTTCTTCCTTAGCCTCTCATATCCTCGTCAAAGCCTTTGATGTACCTTAATGTTTTTCCACATTTGGAACATTTATTGTACTCATTAAAATCGAAATCACTGTACGTTCTAAAGGAAAATGAGTCCTCATGACTGCAAAACGCTCTACGGATTGCCCTTATGACCATCTCAGCATTTCTAGGTATAGAAGGGATTCTTTACTCTTTATTCTTTCAAAGCCACCTTGTTAGGTAAGTATGCCGCCGGTGAGATTTGAGCTCACGACAGCTCGGTCTTCAGCTTCACTCCTGAGTGTATTTCAGGTCGAGTGCTCTCCCAGGCTGAGCTACGACGGCACTTGTTTAACGTAGTTAAACAAATCATATATAATTGATACTCGTAGTCATGCTTGCCCTCGTTCCTTGCAAATCCAAACCTACCTTTCAACTGGAGTGGTATGTCACGTCTGCCTCATCCGATCCAAAGTGAGAGTTAAGTATTATTTTGAGAGATTTTTATTGCTATGTTCCATTGATTGTAAACAGCAACAATAGCAAAATGCTTCCAGAATCTGAGATAATGGAAAATGTTCATAGATTTTTTGCTACTGAAGTTGCTCTAATCACTACGAATAGCTCAAAATACGGTCCTAATGTGATGGCAGTCGAATGGACCATGCAGATTGCATATGATCCAATCTTAATTGCTATCTTCATACATGATTCTCCTACTTATTGGAATATTCAAGAGACAAATGTGTTTGCAGTAAATATGGCCTCAGAAGAACAATCTGAACTTGTAAACATAGCTGGTGGATATTCTGGAATAGAAATTCAAAAGCTAACAATTCCAAATACGTTTGACACCTATCCTTCAAAATATATTGACGTTCCAATGATCAAAAACTGTACTGTAAATGCAGAATGTAAAGTTAAGGCAATTCAGACATTTGCAGATCATATCATGGTTGTCGGTGAGGTGGTAAGAGCAACATTTGATGAAAAGGAATTGCCTTTGATATATACGCGTGGCAACTACAGGAGGCTATCAAGACAGAAGATCAGCGGAGGAAGAAAAAGAATTGTAGTAAGTCATTCACACTTTGTAGAATTCAAAACAATGTCAAATGGTCAGTTTATTTTAAAGGCAGCAGTAGCCGTTATTCGTGATGAAAATAATAAATTACTGTTCATTACCAACCAACCATTTGGCAACTTTTTGATGCTTCCTATGGTAAGTGTAAAGAGAGGATTAAACTACGCAGAAACACTCCATAAGTATTTGGAAACTATAGGAATAATTACAGAAATCGAGAGTATATTGGGAATTGAAAGGGTTATTCTAATGTCCAATTATCCAGATGGCCAAACTGAAGATAAAAAAGAAAGCAAAAGCAGTAGGGAATTAAGGGCCAATTTTATTAGCTTTAGTTGTAAAATGAAGTCTATGAATGAAGAAAACAGATACCTTAGAAAATGGCTTGATAAAGCTCCAAGGAACACTTTGTTGAGAACTATAGTTAATTGCAGGATAAGGTAATGTTTACCGCAATCAGACAATAAGTTATCTTCTCATATCAGCAAATGTCCGCAAGAACAAGTATGAAACCAATACTCTCATTATGATCTATTCATGTATACTTACTAATTCAGTTGGACGTGCACCTAAGTTATTGCAACCGAATCGAAGAACGGACTTACTTCCATGTGTATATTACTTCTATTTCCACTAATATCATAAAGTCCGTCATAACCATCTCCCCATCTTTTCCATAATCTTATTTTTTCATCACCATATATGTGAATTGCAAGAACTTTTCTATCTCCATCCAAATCCATTAAGATTGGAGTCACAAGCTTCTCTTCTCTAGTTTTTGTATCCAATAGAAAATTGAATATATAGTCAGCACATCCAGTTTCATAGAGTTCTATTATACTTTCGAATCTATTGTCTTTGTAATTCGATGGAAACCTTTCAAGCTCCTTTGCAAGCTCAATAGCTAGGAAACTTCCTAAATGCAATCTAAAATATCTGGCCATGTGTGCAATTTCTTTTCTGTAGGAAGAGGAATTTTGTTCATCGAATACGAAGGACGTTTCTGGGTATACACACTCTCCTATCAGCGCTGCATTTGATGCCCCCATGGCATATCTATTACCTAGAAATGTAACTATTCTTAGTAATGAATTCAGGATATCACCCTTTTCTTCGAGTTCAATCATGTCTTCTGCTACTTTCAAAGGGTTTCCCATTGAATGACACAATGTTCTTGTTGAACTAGAGATGAAGGGTCTGAACGCGTCAGTTGATTTCCTTTTCAGAGTATTTAAGCGAAGGCACATGTTATTTATCTCGTACAGATGTTTATAGGTAAAGATATTCTCAATCTTGATACTGCTCAAGCGCCGTACTGAGGCTATAAGGGATTTTACGGAATCAGAGGAGAATTCTGATTTCTCAAGAATCAGGTTTACGTACTCCACTAGTTGATGAGTGTCCAACCATGTTAATTTGGAAAACAACAACAAAATATTATAAGTATAGTTTTTAAACATAACCACCTAACATTGTATTCCTGGAATTTCGGCAAGCATAGGTTTACTATTGTTCTAATCGCTACCCTTTGAATGGTTTTTCATAAAATCGATAGCGTTGTATACTTCTCTTAATAGCGTTAACACTTTTTGATAGAATCACGCTTTGGGTTAATCGGATTCCAGTTCCAGCTTGGAACGCGTTAATTCCATTGGAATGAACGCTTTAGGGGGCCATAATTCGTAAGAAATAACTCAAGTGCAATATTGAATATATTTCATCAAACTAATTCGTAGAACCAGTCCAAAGTCAAAGACAACAACAGCAATTATACACGCCAGCAGCATCGTTATAAAAACTAACTAGAAAAGACTCCTGTTGTGATATGGACCATAATCGGATAGAACCCCTACCTGTTTGCTTCACAATAACATGTTGATACAGGATAGCAAAATAGATATGCTTATCCTATAATTTAATGAATCTGCATGGCATCATCATCCTCAACTTGTACAAATAATAATAGGAAGCTCAGAGTCCGTGCTTCTGATACTTGTATTCTAGATGCAGCGGGTGCATTATCATTATTGTCGATTGTTTATTTATTATCAATCGTTACCAACAGCAGTAATGGTGATGCGTATGCTCAACAATATCATACACCACCACAACCTACTAATCATTCCTCTCTAATCCAAAAAACGTACAACAATATTACCAACAATAATATTTTATCTGACGCAGGAACAGCAACAACTAAAGTAAAACCTGATAAAGTTACACTGATCTTAGGAGTAGAGACGACCAACCAAAGTGCTAAAGCAGCATTGAGTACAAATTCAGCTACAATGAACAAAGTTCTCAATGTGTTATTATCAGCAGGTGTTAAGCAAAATGAAACAAGCACATCTGCATTTAGTATATCTCCAAACTACAACTATTCGCAAGGACGAAACATAATAACAGGATTTACAGTAACTAATACCATACAAATCGAAAGCTCAAAGATTAATGACACAGCTAGATGGATTGATACTGCAATATCTTCTGGAGGAGCTACAAGTGTAAGCAGTATTGATTTTACATTATCAGATAAGAAGTTACAAGAGATCAAAAATGGCTTAATAAAACAAGCAATCGATAACGCAAGAAGCAAAGCCGACATAGCAGCTTCTGCTCTAGGATTAAAAGTGCTAGGAATAAAATCAATGTATCTTAATGAGTTTGAGCAACCCCCTACTCCCCCTCAACCATTCTTACAAAAGCAATCTTTAGCAACACCAGCTGGTGCTAACGGAACCCCAATCATTTCAGGACAACAAGACGTGTCAGTAAGTGTAAGCACTGACTGGTTAATGAAGCAAAATTTCACAAAATAAGAAGAAATAGCTATAAAAGGCTATTGCAATTCAGAGTAACATTTCTTGCAAGGATATCTACTCTTGACTATGACAAGGGTAGTTGGCTGACAAATATTGAGTTGGTAACAGGCAGTAACGATAATAATTGGTCTACATTTAGATGAACTCTGACCTGTTTGTTTACACCTGGAGTAAGTTTGACCCACGAAGTAGCTGGTGTTGGGTTCCGGCTAGGTTACTGACCGTAAACGGGGCTTGAATAGGTAGAAAATTTACTCCCGGCCACGCTACGTTGAAAAACATTGTTTCCTATTCCTACGCTCGGAACAGTAGTAAGACATTGTTGAACCACCTTTAGCACGTAGTATCTACTGCCGAGGATGATAACACTCTAAGTATGACTTTTTCACTGGAAATAACAGACCAAAAGTATCACACTTTGCTGCGAATACAACATAGCGAGGCAATTTTGGTAAATTCAGGTAACTTTAATAGCATCCAGAATTACTTTTTAACGTGTCTATACATCCGGAAAACAACTCCGATTCTGAAGGGAAAATCTCACGTCGCACTTTTATAAAGTATATCGGCGCTGCTGGCGCAGTATTCACTTTATCTTCTCTGTTACCTTTCAATAAAGCGTGCTGCTGGACCAAATGCCATTAAAAATACGAATACCACAAGTAGTAGTCAAACAAGTCCTCCAAAACAAATGACATCACCTCATACATTTAATCTGGATGCTACCACGCCACAATTATCCAATGCCGGTGGAAGTAGAACTTTTGCAAACGCTGATAACTTTCCAGTTCTCAATGGCTGGGCAATGTCACCATATCTACTGCGTCTTGAAAAGGGCGGTGTACGTGAGCCTCATTGGCATCCTAATGCT
This sequence comes from Candidatus Nitrosopolaris nunavutensis, assembly GCA_002501855.1. Classification (GTDB taxonomy): domain Archaea; phylum Thermoproteota; class Nitrososphaeria; order Nitrososphaerales; family Nitrososphaeraceae; genus Nitrosopolaris; species Nitrosopolaris nunavutensis. The sequence goes on along the minus strand of DAOM01000126.1, from coordinate 16,049 downwards.
GCCGAATTAAGCTATTGCATAAGTGGCAGAGCAGCAATGACTATATTTCTTGGTAGTCCTAACCTTGTTCATGATACATTTACTATAGATCCTGGAGAAATCGTTTTTGTTCCCCAGGGTTATTTACATGAATTTAACAATATTAGTAATGAAGAGGCAAAATTTGTTCTTGTATTCAATAACGAACGCCCTCAAACCATGGGCATTTCAGGATCGGTTGGTTCCATGCCTAATCGTGTTATGAATGCAACCTTTGGAATCAAACCACCTAGTACGTTTTTTAATGGATTCAACAAAAACTCCCCTAACGATATCGTAATAGGGTCCAAACCAGCTAACACGGTAGAACCTGCTTCTATGACAAGAATCCCGAGTATTCACAAACTTAATCTAGAAGGCATTCCTCCGCAGATTCAAACTGCTGGAGGTACAGTTGCTCTAGGAAATATTACTAATTTTCCTATACTTAGTGGGTTGGCATGTTACTCACTAATTTTGAAGCCCAATGGTGTCAGAGAACCGCACTGGCATCCTAATGCTTCTGAATTGGATTATGTCCTTGGAGGAAGAGCACGAATGATAATATTAAGTCCTGGTGGTAGTGTAGACACGTTTGAGGTTGGGCCAGGTGAAGTGGTTTTCATTCCTCCAGCATTTTTTCACTATATAGAAAATCCTGATAGCGTCAATAATATGCATATGGCAATTTTCTTTGGTAATGCGAGCCCGCAAGACATAGGTATCTCAGGAGGACTTAGTGCAAATTCTAACGAGGTATTAGGTGCTACTTTTGATTTGCCTCCTACGTACTTTAATAAACTTCCAAGATTTGAACGGGATCTTTTTGTAGTTGCAGGAGGAGGATAACCCGCGATCAAAACAATATCTATAATCTATAAATGATGGGCACCGACTTAACTGACCTACTAATGGATGTAGTCGCTGGAACAGAATAGATAGTTATTGTTATAGTTATTGCATTACTCATTTTTGGAGCAAAGAAAGTCCCCGAGCTTGCCAGATCTTTTGGTAAGGCAACTTCAGAATACGATAATGCTCAATATGAGGCGAAAAATGACATGCAACGGATTAGAAACCCAGGAACAACCAATATACTAGAGAGCAGAGAAAAACTGGAAGCAGTAGCCGATACATTGGGAACAAAATACTCAGATTAGAATAGCCAGGAACATTGGGCTGCCATTCAAAGAGAAGTTGAAAAGGATAAAAAAAGAGCCTACTAGTTAATAATAACAACAACGTTTGTTTACTGAGAGAAATATTTATCATATTTGAAGAATGAGAAAAAAAGTATCATATTCTAAGAAATTCTGATTTAGCAATAAAACATTTTCTATGAAATGATGAAATATCACTGCCTTGCGAGAAATTTTTGAGCCCACCAATAAGACAAAATGAAGACCAAGCAAATCGCATCAAGAGATCCAAAATGACGAAAGCTATGATAAATACAAACCAGTAATTTTACTTCCTGCAGGTGGTGGACAGATGACCACTCAAAGCAAAGAAAACACTACTGATAGATATCCCTAAAGCGACTCCATCCTCTTCTTTGGCCACAAGCCACTATTTATATTTCCAAAATTCCAACTTGCATATATTATGAAATGCGCCTGTTGCGGAGGAGACATGATACCAGATAAAATGTCGGAAAAGACAATCGTTTACAAATGCAGACAATGTGGTTTAAGCGATACTAGATTAAAGGAGATTATCTGAACCCAAAAGGGTTGTGTTTAGACTCTTGATCCGCCTTTAGTAAAACAATAAGTCTAGACAGAGCGATGACTATCTTCTGGAGCTACAGACAATAAGGATATTTGCCTGTCCAAACGGAAAGTCAAATATTAATAATTTTTGCGATACGAAAAAAGCAGCAGTATCTTAACCAATACTTAATTACTACCGTGGTTAAAATATTCAAAGATAAAACATGTCACAATCGGAAGCTCCTCTTAATAATATATCTCCATCGGCAATTATGCAAATGGCTACTGGCTTTTGGGTATCTAAGACTTTAATGACTGCAGTAGAATTGGGCGTTTTTACAAAAATTTCAGCCTATCAAAAAAATAACAATGGTATTATGACTTTGAGAGAATTTCAAAACATAATAAGAATTGAAGAGAGTAGACCAGCAGAAGCATTTACGACAGCACTTGTATCTCTTGGGTTATTAAAAGTAAATAAGAATAATAACGGAGAAAAAACATTCGCGAATTCTGAAGTATCTTCAATGTTTCTTGATAAGAGTAAATCTACGTACATAGGAGACGTCATAGCTATGTTTGACGAACGTCTATACAAAAGATGGGATAAACTTTCAGAAGCTCTTAAGACAAACAAGCCTATTGGAGAAGGACAAGGAGAAGATATAGAAAGTATATTTGACAAAGGAAAATCTAATCAAGAAGTAGAACAGCTACAAAAATTTACTCATGCTATGCATGGAGTTAGTATCGGGCCGGCAATGGCATTGGCCAAAAATGTTGATTTTTCAAACCACAAAAAGATGATGGACATTGGAGGAGGGTCGGGAGTTTATGCGATACAGGTAGTGGCGAATAATCCTAACAATATGTCTGCTGTAGTGTTGGATTCTAAACCTGTGTGCCAGGTTGCAGATCGATATATACAACAGTACAACTTGCAGGATAAAGTTCAGACAATGACATTTGACTTTTTCAAAGATCAATTGCCGAATGATTGCGATGTAGCGTTTTTGTCACATGTCTTACACATATTTGATAGAGACAAAAACATTGCTTTGTTGAAAAAAATATATGATAGCTTGCCTAATGAAAATGGTACAATAATAATTAGTGAATGGCTACTTAATGACGAAAAAACTGGTCCTATACCTTCTGCTTTAATGGGATTGACGATGATAGTAGAAAATAGTGGAGGAAGAGGTTATTCTTATAATGAAATATTGCAGATGCTCACAGAGGTGGGATTTAAGAATATAGAGAGAAGACCCTTAATTGAACCTGCTGAGATAGTCATAGGATATAAAAAATAAAATCAAAGATAATGGGAGTAAGAGACCGGAATTCGCCATTCTCTTACAGAAGAGGATATGAAGTAGTATTTACAGGGGGTAATAAGCGCAAGCATCGAATAGTTTTAAATTCTCTCCAAGTTCTAACTTTATGCCCGCTTTTTCCAAATACAATGACAAATAATTCGAATGATGTGCAGATTTGCAGATACAATAAGTCCAAATGTTACGTAATTGTTATCAAAATTATTTATTCATCTGAAGATTGCGGTTGCCTCTTCTCCAGCTCTTCTAAGACCTGTTCGGGGTCAACATGAAGCTGTTCTGACTCTCGTTGTTCTTTTTGTAATTCTTTTGCAATCTTTATTGCTCTAGGCTCTTCTTTTTTAGGATCCAGTTCCCCTTCATCGTCAGCATTAGAATTCTCATTTTTGTTTGTCATTGATTTTCATCACTTCGGCTACTATATCAAGTTTGAAAAAATTCAACAAACACGAAGAAAGAGAGAAATAAAGTTCACCTTGTGAAATCGTGTAAGATGACTGACGCATCCACACGTCTTGATGTTACTGAAATGGCAAAATGAATGGAATATTGTCACCTGAAGTGTGTCCATGAATCTTTGGAATACGGATTATAGTTAGAATGGTTTATAGTAATCTTCGCTGTTATTATTATTGATCTTTATCTGACTCGGCACTTGGGGAAATACGATTTGGAGAAAGAACTTGAAAGTGTTCAGCTCAGACAAGAAGAAATAAGACTTTTGCTAGATACTCTCAGAAAATTTGAAAAACGAAAAGGCCTTTGACTATACTTGTAGGTGCCTGAAACCAATTAAAACAAAACATATCCGTTCTACTACCGCCGCTGTTTGTATTATGATAATTTGGGTAGACTGAACGAAAATGTTGCTCCCTTTGTTCCATCATCGTTATACTCAGCCCATATCGTACCTCCATGAGCTTCTATAGTACTTCTAGAAATATACAGTCCCAATCCCGTCCCATCAAATGACTTTGTAGCAAATTTAGTAAATAATCTTGATATGATTTCACGATCTATCCCATAACCGGTATCTTTTACACTAACTATTACTTGCTTGTTTATATTTTTCTCTTTTACATTTACAAATATTTTGCCTTCCTTCGCAAATTTTAGAGCGTTGCTCAATAGATTGGAGATCACTTCGGTCATTCTATCTTTATCGGCCACGATAAAAATATCCCTTGGTTCATATATAACCTCTAATCTATCATTATGAGAATTTTCAATTTCTTTCAATGCATCTTGTATTATATCTTTTAGATTAACGCTTTCTTTGTAAAGCTGTATGGTATTGCTTTCTATCCTAGCCGCATCTAATATTACATTAGCCAAATCTTGAAGTTTTTTTGCATTTCTACATACTATTAAAACCGTTTCTTCATTTGGCATTAAATGTTTCAATTCGCTGAAGCTAAAAGGAGCGGTTGTATGGGAGTCCTGAGCTCATGTGCAGCAATATTTATGAAATCTCGCTGCACCTTGTCATGCTCGTTTAACTGCACATTAGCCAACGAAAGCTGTGAATTGGATGTTTCCAATTCTCTTGTCCTTTGATTTAGCATTTGCCTCATGCTATCAAATTGTGTCGATAATTCCCATATTTCGTCAGGCTGGGCATCGCTTTTCATCTCAAAATCAAGATTACCAGAAGCTATTTGCGATGCCGCATCTTTTAACCTTGATAGTGGTTTAATAATTGAATATTGAGATATATGTCTCCCAATGACAAGAGATACCATAAATGCACCAATACTGCTAAAAATGAGTTCTATTTGTTGAGTGCGAATAGCATCGTTTGCTTTACCTATTTCGTTCTGAAGTCCAGCTTTTTCTACGTTCCTCAAGTTATTGCTTACGGCATCTATTTGACCGTGTATATCATCAGTCGATGTGATCATATTTAGAATAGATTGTTCGTCAATGCCATTCGCTTTGGAATTGATTAACTGCAGAGAAACCGTAGAGTATGCCAATGTCAGGTACTTAAGTAGTCTATAAGATGGCATTTCATTAGGTTGAGCTATCTTGCCAAATTGATCTATATACGTAATCAATGTCTTGTTGTCTTGTATCATTAAGTCTTTCTTGATGCAACGCCTTAGCCTCCGAACTTCCTAAAGCGAAACCTACAATATCGGAAGATATTTTATTAATTGATGACTGTATATTATCTAAAACTAGAAGTTTTGGTAAAGTATCATTAGTCACAACATTGAAAGCAGAGTTTATGTGAACCAAATTTACAAATCCAACTGTTCCCACAATAACTACGAATGAGGCAATCGAAAAGAATCCAATAACAAGTTTTGACTTAATAGTACTAAATTGGCCCATATTTTTGATTGTATCAACTTTATAATATGCTTTGTACCTATTTCTCATATTGAATTTCCAATATACCTTAAGTTTGTCGTTTGCAAGCCATTTTCCAAATAAAACCAATCTTTGTCTTCTTTAACTCTATCCTCGATTTCTCTTAATGTTGCCGATTGGCGTAGATGTCAACTATTTTCAAAACAGTAAAAATAGGTGTGATCACCTCAGACTCTTATGAAAGATGTACTAATTTTTCTAGGCTCAGGAGCTTCGGTTCAATTCGGTCTCCCTACCATGAGACAGTTCGTTTGAATTTGAAAAGCATTTGCAACAAAGGTCAGAACACGATAGCTCGCGTCATGACATGATACATATGCTCTCTTTATGAAGATATCAAAAGTACGTTAATTCGAGTCCACGGTTACACGGACCTAGAATCTGTATTTAGTGTAGAGAATTTCCTGGAGCGATAAAACTGTGGCTGTATATGACATGGCCATAACTACTTGATAGATCGAATGCCTATGCCTAATTGCGTCATCGCATAATACAATTGTTCATCAAAAATCACATATAGAATAGCTATAATCTCCGTTGTGATTAAGTTATACTAAGTCCGTATAAAGGATATCTCTACTAGGACGAGTACATGTATACAACTACAAGAAGAACATCGACTATCCTTGCCATCGTGGTAGTAGCGGCAACAACACTAACCTTACTGTCGTCGACTACTTTCACATCTTCTGCATTCGCTGCAAAAACAGGTTCCTCGGGCACCAAAAACTTGAAAAGTCTGTTTGCTTGTCAGTCTAGCGCAGCTAACGGGCACTTTGGGCAGCTTACTGAAACCGCAGTAATGGATTGCTATTCGCAAGCCTTCTCAAGCAGTCATGGAGTTTCTGGAAATAACAATAATCCAGCAAGCGATACAGGCAGTGGTAGTAGTACTAATAGTACCAATTCTGGCTCTACCTCGCCAACCCATACTGTTTCCTCTAGCAGCCACACGCATCATCACCATACTCCAACGAGTCCCAACAGCTCAACAGGTACCAGTACAAGCTCAAGTGCCGGACCATGAAGGCATGTGCGTTGAATAGCACGGCATCACCTCCCTTTTTTTAAAGTTTAATTAACGATGAGATCTCCCATAGCTAATTCTAGATAATGACTCATTCCCTTTGTACTGCCACATCAAGCTTAGAAAAGAGTGAGATTAACAGATAATCTAGCTTTTAGAACTTGGCTGCCAGAACTTTATCGGTTTGACCTTTTATTTTCATAACCGCATTCTTTTGGGTATCATCTCAATCGGTAATTTATCATGATTAAAAAAATAATCATATGGTCTCAGACATTGTTCTTCATTGATATTGGAGTTTCTCACTCATGTTTAACAGCCAAAGGGAAAGTGGTGCATATATGTTCTGAGGTGATTGTGGTTATATGCCAGTCAATCTTGTGTCAAAAGGGTATAGATGGGCATTATTTGTTATATCAAATGATCGACTATTTGATGCAATTTAGTATGGATTGCCTCACTATGACAACTGCATAATGATCATGATACTGTGTTTTAGATAGGCTTGTCTTTACAGGCCACAATGTCAGATATGTCAGCGTAGAATCTTATTTAGTATTAGAAATATGGGAGGATCCATTGATCTTATCCTAGCAGCCTTGACAAGTTGCTCGTTTAGTTTGAAATGTATTCACAAAGTCGGCATCTCCTCCTCATTCATGGACCAATTTCTACGTGTCCATTTGTGATGAGAACATATCGTCGCTGCGGTGTGTGGCAACAGTTACTATAAGCTTCAGGATTAAGATACATAATTTTCTACCATGTAAAGATTCATGCATTAAGTTATTAACTATGACTCAGTAGTTGATATAAAAACAAAAGCTCATTTGTAGTTTGAATATCATTTGGCTTCCAGAAGTATGTGGAAAGGAAGTGTAAGTTTTGGGTTAGTCAATATCCCTGTCAAGGTATATCTAGCCACCGAAGATAGAGAGTTTTCGTTCAACCAACTATGTCCGAATGGTCATAGGATTCAGTATAAAAAATGGTGCCCCGTTGAAGATAAAGAAGTATCATATTCTGAAATAAAAAAGGGTTATGAGGTTACAAAAGATAACTATGTCGTAGTTGAAAAAGGAGATTTAGACAAGATTAAACTCAAAACAACAAACACAATTGACATTAGAGAATTCATTCAAGACAAGGAACTTGACCCAATCTTAATAGAGAAAAGTTACTATGTTGCACCTGATAATAAAAGTGGGAATGACAAGGCTTATTCACTATTTGTAAAAGTGCTAAGCGAAGCCAAAAAGATAGCCATAGGAAAGGTAGTGTTCAAGGATAAAGAGCATATTGTCGCTCTCCGACCCTATCAAAGAGGAATACTAATGCATCTGCTTCATTATATAGACGAAATAAGACCAGTCGATGAAATTAGCGAATTGAAAGGAATACAGCGAGCTAATGTAGATATTAAAGAATTATCATTGGGAAAGTTACTGGTTGAAAATCTATCCAGTGAACACTTTGATGTAAGTCAGTATTCAGATGCTTATGCTAAAGAATTAGAAAAGCTAATAGATTCCAAAGCAAAGGGTAAAACGGTGCTCGCCAAACCCGCGGAGAGAGTAAAAGAGGATACCAGAGACCTCGTTGCAGCGCTAAAGGCTAGCTTGCAGAAGAGCAAGATTAAGGGATCAAATGAATGAATTAAAGCAAACGAACTTCTCTTGTCTTCAATTGTTGCTGTGATTCCTGTTCAGGACGGTTTCCGGTTGGAATCTGGTTGTGAGTAGTCAGAACAACATTGTTGCAGGTTCTTCTGATAACCCCCTACAGCCTCACTGCAGGCAGCAATGGTTGGTAAGCAATAGTTGC
>DAOM01000126.1:0-7434 GCA_002501855.1 Candidatus Nitrosopolaris nunavutensis | reverse complement strand
CATTGCTAATGGTTGGTAAGCAACGCATTGCTAATTTTACAATAGCACACCGAATTTTCCAGGATATAGGGCATTCAGCGATCTCTGCAGCTGCAACTAAGGTTTTAGATAAGTTGTTCCCAAACGAACATAACTATTTTGACAACCGTCTTGTCGAAGCATCTATGTCGAGGTTTTGCCTGGAATCCACTTCAAAGAAGATATCGACAATGGAATGAGTGTTGAATCTGCGATAGGTGAAAAGATAGTCAACGATGTGCAGTGAATTTTATATAGCCAAGCACAGCAGGTTCAATGGTTTACTAAATCCTATTAGCGGTTCTTGAGGGTTAGACAATTCATCAGGTAGAATATAAAGGTAGACGAAGCAAAGTTATTCTTACTATCAAGGCGAAAGCACATGGAAAATATTTGTAGAATGAATCATGTACAGCTTATGACTTCGCTTAAAGCAAAGAACGCTTTCAGACGCTTGGATTGAAGCCTAAACTACGATCAACCATCCATCATTTTTTTGCGGTATGCGATACGACATATTGCTAACTCAAAAACACTGTGCGCAAATTCTCATTGAGTGAATCGAGAAGTTTCATGTCTTCGGATTCAAGCTGGAAGTCGAAGACCTCGCTATTTTGCCGGATTCTCTCCTCGTGTATGGACTTCGGAATGACGACCAAGCCGTGTTGTAAGCTCCACCGAATTAGGACCTGAGCCGACGTCTTGCCATATTCCTTCGCTACCGCTAAAAGATTTGGATGGTCAAGCCTTTCTCCCCTGGTCAACGGGCTGTAAGCTTCCAGCTGAATCCTATTTTTCTCGCAGAACTGTAACAGATCCTTTTGGTATAGGAATGGATGGAATTCTACTTGGTTCACCGCAGGCGTAACGTCAGAGCTCTTGAGGAGCTCTTTCAGATTCGGGATCTCGTAGTTGCTCACGCCAATCGCCCGGGCCTTGCTCTCCTCGGACAACCGAACCATTGCCCTCCAGGTCTCATCACTCATTCCTTGGACTGGCCAGTGAATGAGGTAGAGGTCTACGTAGGTCAACCCGAGCCGTCGCAAGCTCCCCTCACACGCTCGCAAAGTCGAGTCATATCCTTGGTCACTGTTCCAGACCTTCGTGGTGATAAAGACTTCCTCCCTCCGGAGTCCACCTTCCCTGAGTGCCATGCCTACATCCGCCTCATTCCCGTATAGACTGGCCGTGTCGATGTGTCGGTAGCCTATATTCAACGCGTACTTGACTGCATGTTGTGTTATTCTTCCAGGAGGTGACTGGTAAACTCCTAAGCCGAGGCGTGGAATCTCGACTCCGTTGTTGAGTCTGGCCCGGGATTTTAAGGTCAATAGCATGCCCCCTCAATGTTAAAGTGAGTATAAAACTTCATCGCTTGGTACTAATTCTTGTTCGGTTTCTCCATCCATAATGTGGGAATACTGAATCACCAACATGTTCGAAGTGGTGAATTGTTAATATGGCAAATTCCAGGCAGTCCAAATTACGACCTCTTCCTTACTCTAATTATTTTCTTTTTATCATTATTTTGTTGGTCTAGTGTATGTATGTGTAAGCGTAGTAGATGTCCGTGCTAATCTGTGTGAAGTAGCTCATCAACTTATTACCATGTAAGACGAGCTTTTCTCTTGCCTTCCGTTCTGCATATTTCTTCTGGAATCTAAAAGCCTCTCCGGATATGTCCGACGTATAAAATAGAATATATACGTCCTTATTTTTGTTAATAAATTAAAGCAGACATACATTGAAGTATTACGTCGGCTGTTCAGGCTGGAGCCAATATCAAAGATGGGCAAAGGACTTCTATCCTAATACACTAGTTCCTGAGGGATATTTGGCATATTATTCTAGAATTTTCGATTTTGTTGAAGTTTATTTGAATAGCATTGTTAGTCGATTAACTTTCAAAAAGTGGGCAAAGCAAACTCCGGATAATTTTCGTTTTACACTAAGAATACCTCAAGCCATAATTCAAAGTACTGATACAGAAAGGCTTGGACATTTCCTAGAACAAGACGTTGACCCTTTGGAAGAAAAGGTTCTTGCTCTGGTGATTCAGCCATCCACTACGATTAATTTAAAAGATGGTAGAGAATGGCTCGACGAAGTGCTGCGGATTTGTGCCTACTATGGCTATCAAGTTGTCATGGAATTTAATCACTATTCTTGGTTCCAGGACTTAACATATCATATTTTAGAAAAGTATAATGCTGCTTTGGCGTGGACTGAGAAGAGTCGACCAGTCGTAACTTCAGATTTTTTGTATCTCAGAATTAATGATTACGAAGACAGCGTAATAAAGAAATGGATTCAAAAAGTAAACGAAGAACAAGAGGAGACAAAAAAAGGAAAAGAACTTGAATATACACTTATCGTTGTTGATAGACCTGCAACTGTGGATTCGGTGTTAAAGCTGTTGAATCTATCTGAAAGAAAGAACGATGATCAGAATTATTGGATTGGTAGAGTGATAACGTGTGTTGATTTGAATGCCTTCTATCCGTCCTGTGAAGAACTCCGTGACCCATCGCTAATAGGAAAACCACATGCTGCAATTATGACTGACCAACAAGAAAGAAATAATATAACAAAAGGTGTAGTTGCATCATCCTCGTATGAGGCTAGGAAGCTTGGTGTAAAGTCCGCTATGTCCCTTTCAAAAGCTAGGGAACTATGTCCTAATCTTATATTAAAACCAGTTGATATTCCATATTATCGCCAAGTTTCTGATAAAGTTATGAGTATGCTAGAAGGATATGCAGATGTTCTAGAACAAACAAGTATCGACGAAGCATATTTGGATTGTACCAAAAAAGTAGTATCAAAATATAATCAGTATCATTATTCGAACATAGAACACTATGCGTTAGATATTAAGAAGACAATTGAGGAGCAATGTAATCTTAGATCATCTATAGGAGTAGCACCAACTAAGTCAGCTGCAAAGATGGCATCTGATTTCCAAAAACCTGACGGGTTAACTATTTTCTACCCTAATCAACTACAAAAGTTTCTTGAAAACCTAGAAGTTGAAAGAGTATCCGGCATAGGCGTTAAAACTCAGCAAGTTTTGAAGGAAGAAATGGGAATTCACACGATTGGTCAACTTGCAAAATATGATGTTCAAAATTTAATGGATAGGTTTGGCAGAAAGAATGGACTTTGGATGTGGCAAGTAGCAAATGGTCAAGATGAGGACCCAGTTATACCTAGGGAAGATCATATTTCCCTTAGTACTGAACGTACCCTTGAATCATTCACAAAGGATAAACAAGTAATACTACAATTCTTGTTAAATGAATTAGTTGACGAGCTCTACGAAAGAGTATCTAGACGTGAATATCGGTTTAAGACAGTAGCTGTTAAGATCGTTAGGTCTGATTTTTCAGTTGAAACAAGAGAAACATCATATTCAAATTATCAGACAAGGAAAGAAAGTATATCCTCTGTTATTGAAGGATTATTGGACAGGTTCTCGTTTGATGATAACACAGCAAAGATAAGAAAAGTAGGACTGAAAGTTTCAAAGTTGGTTCGTTTAGAAAACAAAAAACCATCAGCGTTAAAACAAAAAACATTGCTAGACTATAGTTGAATAGTGTATGCTTCAACGATATGATATAAGATTCATCACGTAGACATACTATTTTTCCCGTCTTTGTTTGTTTTTCTAGTGTCGACGAGGAGGCCTATAAGCAGCTATGATTTAAATTCTTGAAGGATGAACTCCATATCTCAGGAATTCTGAGCTGCTCTTAATTGAAAATGGTTCGATACAATACGAATAAGGGCATGCGTTTATTACGTATACAAAACAAAATCGACGAAATAGCTCCGATTAGTTAGTGTGTATTGTGCTTGCTTATTTTGATTGGCAGATTCTAAAAGAATAGAAGATCACATTTCGAAAATTGTTAACATATTTTTCAGTTAAGAGATTCAAAAATCGACAGTATCGTTGGTAATGGATCTACTGATGTCTTCCTTACAGAAAAATCCATTTCGTTACTAAGCGGGGTGTTTTCTGGATTTATCTTAATTAACGTAGCTTTAATATTTTTAGCGTGTAAAGGCAAAGTGTTGGCCGGAGACACTGCCAAGGAAGCGCAGGCTATTATCATGGCATCACAAGTCATAGAATGAATTATTGCTTGCTTCCATACCTCTCGTTTTATACCCTCACCAAACCATACAACGTCATGCCGTAAGTTACTTTCACATGTCTTGCAACTAGGGGGAAATTTATCTCATATCTTACCTTTGAAATCACATTTCGTACATTTGGTTCGAAGAGTTTCCATGAAGCTCCGTGACCTATCTGATTGGTACAAAAAAGGGGTGACCCAGGAGCATGAGAATCAGCAACAAATTCAATTAAGGCTTGGTACAATTTTCAAAGAGAAAGAAGTGGATATTCCTCAAGCTTTTGGATCTTTTGTCAATGATGAGGGATGCTCTTTCGGTCCGTTCGAATATACAAGGAGCCGCTTACTCTAATTAAAATATTATTTCCATGTCAACGTGACGTGTCTTAGTACAGAATACTATACGCAAAAGACGGTACCGCTATTCTGCTCTGTGTCTTACTACTACGTAACGCTAACGTTATTAGCTGCTGTTCATTATTGATCAAACTCTCTTCTTTATCAGAAGAATTGGTACTAGTGTCGGTGATCCAATCTTAACGTTTTTTGTTATCTAGTTTGATGCAGTTGAAGGTTTTAAGACTGAGGATGTTAGCAAAGGTTAGCGTGAATAACCAGGAAAGCAGCACTGAGCGACACATTAGATACCGAGGTACGGCTGATATAATCGCGGCCATTTTGAGAGTTGTTACTGAAAGAGCTGCAACCAATACACGTATCATCATGTACCGAACTTTTTTGTCTTCCTCACAACTAAGACAATACATCCCAATACTGTTGGGTAATGGTCTTCTGGCCACCGATGAAGAAATCAATCTATAACATAACAGAAAACGGTATGCGTCTATTGCAACTATATTACCAGCTCACTGAGATGATGAACAAAAGGAAATAGTGATTGCGAATGAACGAATGAACGATTGAACGAAATAGTCGTCGATATCTTTAATGCTAGGTAGTGCGATGTAGAATACTGGTATGAAGGGTACAATTGCCGTTGATAAAACAGAGAAAGTAGGAATTACTCTTCCTAAATCAATATTACAAAGAATCGATAAAGTCCGTGGAGATATACCACGAAGCACGTACATTCGAAGAGCTGTTGAGGTTTATCTTAAGCAAGGAAAGGGGCGGTGAATGACTGCTCCTTCTGCCAGCACAGTGAGAGGGGGGTACTGGATCTTCGAAAAGATCAAGTTAGTACATGATTGAATGCACGCTTATGTCACTTGCAGTTAGCTTCCGCCGAAGGCAATGTTAACTATGAGGAAAAAACTAAAACGAGAAAGATTAATCCCCACATTAACATCATGTACCATCAATTTTTGATAGCATTTCCAAACCTTGAGTCACCAATCCAAAATCGAACACTCCAGAAGACGTCTAAGGGTGATACTAAATAGCTGGAGTTCGAACCAGAATGTAAGGCAATACCATGGAGAATTCCATGAGTTTTGGTTCCTCTGTTTTATCTTGCCCATCGAACTCACTACCATCTAATATCTTACAACAGCTGGTAAACTCGGTTCCTCAATAGAAACTATAATATAATATGTTGTCAGAAATTATAATTTGATTATATTTATTGCGTTAAGATTTCAGTCCTAGTTAGCTGCCCAGCTAGATTTTTCCCTGGACGTGATTTGTAGCCAGGAACTCCAATACCAACTGCGATCATAGTGCTCTTATCTGCAGCGTGAGGAGAGAAAAACTCAGAGACAGCATCATCAAAAAAAGTCGAACCAGATGCCCCTATTTTTTGAGCATAAGCAGTAAGGTAAATCTTTCCAGCAATAACTCCTGCTTCAAATTGTGATGCCCTGTATCCTCTATTACCAAGAGTATCCAGGATCTTATTCAAGTCAGTCATAAGAAAGAATACAACATTAGCATCACTGAAAAGAGATTGGCCTAAGCAAAGATACCCAGATATCTCTCTGGGTACTTTGTTTTTGAGTTGTTCAAGAGATTCATTATAATGATCAAAAAAATACGCCCCAGCTTGCAACCCTTCCACATCGTTTACTATAAGGTAGATATCGATGGCACTGTTTTTGTTGTTATCATTATCACTTTTACTATCAAGAAAATCCAGCGGCACGCCTCGCGTCGAATAATGGAGTATATTAGATAATTGTGTAAAAGAGATGGGTTGCCTGGAAAATTTGCGTGCTGATCCACGGAGCAGGATAGTCTCAGCCAAACTAGGCTCGTTAATTATCGAGGTTTCAAATATCAGTGCTTTACGATGCACAACCTCTGCTGCTTTGTTAGTTGGAGTTTGTTTGAAGGCGGTAGCAGCGGCAATCCAATTTTTGACCTCTTCTTTATTGTGTAAATATGAAGATTTATGTAGTTTCCAAATTTCAGGATAGTCTAGGTCTCCTCTGGGCATAGGGATAGTCTGAGGAATGGATAAATCCTCACTTTCTTTGATCGTGGGGACTGAATCTTCAGATGAATTATTATCTATGGGAGCCAGAACAACAGCAGCTTCTTGTTTATCGTCCAAGCGAAGTAGACGATTTACAGCATTGTCCACAAAACCCATGATCAATTGTGTAGAGATTTCTAGAGAGATACATGTAGCTAGAAAGTTGGCAGCAATAACGCCAGAATCCCAAAACCAATGACGGTAAGAGCGGGCTTGGTACTTCCACGCATTTCTCCAAGCGATTGAAGTGTAGGCAACCGTAATTGGCGAACTAATTATATTATTGTTACCTCCTGCAATATCTGCTAACGTAGCTCGATAGTCACCACTTCGCAGCTCTGTAAGGGTAAAGTCTCCAGGACAAAAGTGATAAACACCGGCCTTCAAACCAGGTATATCTTGACAAATGATATACAGCTCTATAGGATAAAGCGCGCCTGTAGCAGATGCGGCACGCATATAATAAGTGCCATAATCGAGCTTCATTACCCTTGTAATACCAGCTGAAAAGAACAATAATTCTGCAAGGTTCTTTATATCGAATACAACGCTTTTACCTTTAGCTGGTTGTGTGTTGCCAATAGAATTAAGGGCACCTAGAGTAGGTTGGGAAAAGTCTGTAGGGAGTGATATTAAGGGCAGGTTAGAATATACCTTAAACGGTAGAGGTTTATTATTCCAGTCAAGATAGTGCCGCGACCGTTGTATACTGATTTCAGAGTGTTTTGTTTCCTCATGATATTCTTTAGCATATTTAATTTCGTTATTCACAAGCTTTGGTATTATTGCGAATCATACAAAATATGAGGGTTTGCATTCCTGCCATTCTTATCTGTT
>DAOM01000266.1 GCA_002501855.1 Candidatus Nitrosopolaris nunavutensis | reverse complement strand
GTGAGAAGGAATGATACTTACAAATCAATTGACAGTTTGGCCAATGAGATTTTTTATGCCTCGGCTGATTGCAAAGATTTTCAAAAATAGGTTACAGCTTCGGTCACTACCTGCCAGATATTCGATATTCCTGAGTGATTGTGACTTCCATGCTACATAGAAATTATTTCCAAACACTGCTAATTGTGGAAGAATTGGTGCATGAGAAAGTAAACGGTGGTATTATCTTTATATGATTATTAATATGTGTTAATCCCCATAAACACCTCACTGCTTTCATTCCTTACATCCTATCATTTTGCATTGAATTGTACTCTTGTAATTAGCAAAGCTAGTTTAGCGTCCACTAATATTCTTTCTTACAAAGAATTAGCATATAGGATATGATGATTTGTTTGTAGCTAACCAAATCCTACATACCATTCATAATAATTCTTTGACAGACAGAGACAGTAGAGGAGTGTCTCTTCAATATATGAGCAAACGCTTTAGACTGTGATGTTTCTAATGAATATATTAGAGGTTCGATATGTCGACTAATTCTCTTATATTTTTAGCAGTTCCTGTGAAGCACCCATTACAGTCTTCATTGCGTTCACACCTTCACTTTCATTATTTTACTGTATTTGGTAAGTAGGATAAAGTAGCGTCAAGTAACTGACGCTGATTATATTAGACTGATAATATCCTCATCAATTGTTATGGTTCAAAACCTAAACCCAAATGAGATTTACCAATTTATTGTGAGTGACTTTAGAGGTGCTTGGGATTCTATTGCTGCTAATTACAATCAAAGCATAGGAAGAGGAAATTTCATGTTTGCCTTTCAAGCAATGAATCTGCTTGAGTTCGCGTCAAGACTTTGTGATAATGATTCCAAGTTATTGAATAATTTTTCTAATGAGATAAACAGAATTGATCCAAAATACTTTACTTTACTCCCTGGACCTTGCGGGCTAACTACCGAGTTTGATCTTCCTTATATTGTTAATAATAAAGGTGATTCATTGCTTTGTGCGTTTTTCGACCTTATTAGAAACGGTCTTGGCCATTAATATCAACAGATAATAGTTGATCTCACTAATAAAAAACACTTTTACGTTTCCTTAAGTGGTGCAGAACGTGATCGATATCTGAATGTCATCGCTAAGTCAAGATCGCCAAGACATCTGGCCTATACTATTGATAGTGACGGTGATTTAGGGCTGGCACTCTGCCCCGGAGACTTGTTCCTTGATTTCGAAAAGGCAATAGTTAAGTCTGCGTTGTTGCATAGGAATCTTTCATTTCAATATCTATCCAGACCGAAACCTAAAAGTAAATCCAAATCGAGAAAGCCAACCAAATACTATGACTTTGATATAAGGTCACTAGAAGCAAGTCTAGTTAGGGCTAAACATATCAAATTTTGATCATTCAACTGATCCCTTACTATCCGTACTGTTCGTCAATTAGTATAAAAAGGTCAAAGACTAACGTTTAAAGTTAACATGTAATGTGGGTCTTTCTGTCCACAATTTCGAATATAGATACATCACATCCTCGTCTTGGCATTTGTGACGGCCTGCTTGATATATAGATACGGCTATTCTTTCATCTTGCTCTTGATCGGTTTTGCTCCTGTTCTCATCGACTAATTCTATATCAACGTTATTCAACTCTTTCCTGAAGTTTCTACGAAGATGTTTTGTTTCTTCTACATCGGCTCCGGGCCCATAGTATATGCCATAAACTCTCTCGCTGAGATCATACAAGTCGTCCAATCCTTGCTTACCTGCTTTATGATATTTTTGATGACAATTGAAACACACCATTGCACATTTGATCATTTCATGTTCAATTTCATGTAGTGGTAGCTGGTTAGATACCATATTAGCGATTCTATCTTTCTTTTGTCTACGAGTGTATTCTTCACCCAAGTGATGTAAACTCAATTTGTCTGGATCTCGTTCATCGCATACTATACACGGCTGTAGACGTTTGTAGGTATCAAGCCAGAACTTGTAAGCAATCTTTTTAGTACTAGACCTATAAAGTCTAATCCATTCCTTGGCGTCGACTAAATCCATGACAGCTTCACGTGTACCAAATTCCGTATTGAGAGTTTCTTCATATCCAATAAAGAACTTGTGTATGACTGTTAGCACAGGTTTCTTGAAATACATGACTGCCTTTATCTGATTGCTGTTTATATGTTTATGTAGATATACACATTGAATCTTCTGGTAGTCGATATAGGAACACGATTACATGTTGGGATCGTTTTAAGAGAGTGGAGGAAGAGGAACCATAATTTAATTCCCTCGCTCCTTCTCCTGGACTAGTGATATGAACGAATAGATTCTTACTTGATCTATCATCTTAAGTCATAGTCATATACAGCCTGTCGATCACCCATCTATTATCATAATAGTCTGACATATCGTTTACTGTAGGTATCTCTTACATTCAAGTTTTACATGATGGATAACACTTAGGCTTAGCCTTATCCTTTCCATCATGGATGG